>NZ_CALETC010000140.1:0-5210 GCF_937920065.1 Acetomicrobium mobile | reverse complement strand
GCGGCAGCAATTCTTCTCGATCTTGGCGTTCTCGTCAAGGAAGGGAGAGGTGTTGCTTGAGGCCGCGTGATATAAAAGCAAAATAGCTCAGTTTTTTAAACTAAACTTTTTTTTCTTAAAATAGGCCGGAAGCGACATCTTCCGGCCTATTTTTTATTTCTTTACTGAAGAAGGTGGAAATCACATGTATAGGGTATTGATCACAGAACACATTCATGAAGAAGGTTTAAAGGATTTATATGAGGTGCCAAAGATCGAAACAATCGTTCGCCTTGGAATGTCTCGAGAGGAACTTTACGATGCCGTCAAGGACGTAGACGCCTTGATCACGAGAAGTGGCACAGCAGTTGACGCGAAGCTGCTAGATGCAGCCGAAGAACTAAAAGTCGTAGCTAGGGTAGGGGTTGGAGTAGACAACATAGACCTGGCTGCGGCAAGTAAAAGAGGGGTCATCGTGCTTAATTCGCCCACAGGAAATACCTTGGCTGCCACGGAACTGACTATGGGCATGATATTGGCTGTGGCAAGAAAAATACCTCAGGCTAATAACTCTTTGCTCGAGGGCCATTGGAAAAGGGAAAATTTTTTGGGGACACAACTATACGGAAAAACGCTTTTGATAATAGGCCTTGGAAGGATAGGCTCCTCAGTGGCAACTAGGGCCAAGGCCCTGGGGATGGAGATATTTTGCTACGATCCCTATATAAACCCCAAAAAGGCAGAAAACTTGGGAGTCAAACGCCTCGATGACCTGCGCGGGGCTTTATCGTTGGCGGACTTTGTCACCCTTCACGTACCCTTAACACATGAGACCCGAAATTTAATAAACGAAGAGACTTTAAAATCGATCAAAAGAGGGGCTTACTTGATAAACTGCGCCAGGGGAGGAATAGTCGACGAAGGGGCCTGTGCAATAGCAATTAAAGAAGGCAGGCTTGCCGGCGCAGCCTTTGACGTGCATACAGTTGAACCGCCGAAGGAAAGTCCTCTTTTTGATCCTGAACTTAGGGGAAAGGTAGTGGTAACTCCCCACATAGGTGCGAACACAAAGGAGGCTCAACAAGCCGTTGCCGAAATCGTCGTAAAAAACCTCATAAAAGCCTTGTCAGGCGAGCCCTACGAGAATGCCGTAAATCTTCCCTATATGGAAAACAAGATGACGCTTCAAGAAAGAGAATTTTTATCGCTAGCTCGAAGGATGGGCATGATCGTAGCTTGCGTGCTCAAAGAACACATAGAGCAAATGACGGTAAGCATGGCCGGCCCCTTATTTGAGGAAGTAGAAATAAACTTGCCTTTCGAGGTTCCCTACAGATACATGCCCTTCACTGCGGCCGCCTTAAAGGGGTTGCTTGAGGTGAGATTGGGACCTGAAGTAAACGCCATGTCGGCACCGCTTCTGGCAAGAGAGCAGGGAGTAAACGTCTTTGAGAGTCGAACTGAGGCCAAGACTTATAAAAACGTACTATCGGTAGAGGTAAAATCAAGAGACAAAGCTTTTTCCATGGAAGGGACCGTTACGGAAGAAAACAAAAAACGCATTGTGCGGGTTGACGGTTACGAGATCGATTTCGTGCCCGAAGGATGGGTTTTGCTTTTTTCAAATCACGATAGGCCTGGCGTCATAGGAAAGATCGGAACGTTATTGGGAAATTATGACGTAAACATCGCAAATTTCGCCTTGGGGAGAAAAAACGGAAGCGGCCTGGCCATTGCCGCCCTACAGCTGGATAGCAGCGTCCCAAAAGATATCATGGACAAGATACAAAAAGATGCAGATTTACTGTGGGCGCACTTAATAAACCTTAACGGAGAGTGAAGAAATTGCGGTTTTATCTGATACGACACGGAGAAACTGATTGGAACGCTCAGGGTAGATTTCAAGGAAGAAAGGACATTGGCTTAAACGACGAGGGAACGTCGCAAGCCCAATTGACATCAAAGGTAGCCTCAAAAATCGGAAAAGCCGTTATATGGTGCAGCCCTTTATCAAGAGCGTTACACACGGCAAAGCCTTTAGCGCAAAAGGGAGGATACGAAATATTTATCGAAGAAAACCTCATTGAAATAGATCACGGCAAGTGGGAAGGCTTACATGCCGAAGAAGTAAAGCGCTTTTTCCCAGAGTCCTTCGAGTTATGGCATAAACAACCTGATAAAGTTCAAATGCCTGGGGGAGAAAGCCTGCAAGAGGTGCAAGAACGCGCCCTCGCTGCGCTGTCTAAGATCAAACAGAATGGAAAAGAGCAAGCGATCATCATAAGTCATGACGCAGTATTAAAATGCCTTCTATGCCACTGGCTTGAGCTCCCCCTTTCGAGCTTTTGGCGCTTTAGGCTTGCTAATTGCAGCGTCTCCATTGTCGAAGAAGAAAATGCCCAAGCAACGATTCCCATGTTGGGCGATATATGCCACCTGAAGCAAGGATGGACGTGGACGATTCAAAGGGGACTTTAAACATCTTCGAAGCCTTTACAAAACGACCGTGGGCAAGTCGCCAGCGATTACGGCCTGCCTTATTGGTAATTAGGCGACCACATCCAAAAGTGTCACCCCAGGTCCGTCGCTTATGTCCCCTTTTGCAAGCCTTAAATTTCATTTTGAATCTCCTCGAACTTGGTCCACTATTGACTTGATCATCTTCCAGCATTGCAGCAGCCCTAACACCGCACCGATCAAAGCCCCCCATACAGGGGTTGATTGGGGCAAATCGTATTTATTCTCGAAATGCAACCCTCCATAGTAACCGAGCAAAATAAACCCAACGATTAGCAGCCCCGAGCACACTATTTTCGTGAATATCACTAAATCCTTGGCATCAAACTTAAAGTTCATGGAAAGCTACACGCCTTCGTCAAAGAGTGACTCTATATGTTTTTCCAGGAGACTAATTATTTTATTGACCTTCAGGTCATCTAAACCTCCTATTATCACTTTGCTTTCATCTTCTGACTTTTTGACCACTATCTTAAGGCCTAGCTTTCGTCCCAGCGGCAATTCCACTGTAGCAGAGCTCCTTTGTTTCCGATCCGGTGTTTTTTTAACCCTGTTTATCTCCTTTTCGAGCCTGCGCACAGACCAGGAATGGGCGACGCACTTTCGTGCAAGTGCAATTTGTTCCTCCTTCGAGGCCAATCCCAAAAGGATTCGCGCATGTCCTTCAGATAACTTTTCTTCTTCCAACAACTTTTGTATTTCATGGGGCAAATCGAGCAACCTCAGCTTGTTTGACACGGCAGGACGACTCCAGCCCAGGCGAGAAGCTATCTGCCCATGAGTCATGCTGAAACGGTCAATCATCTCGGCAAGCGAGCGAGCCACTTCAATGGAGGATAAATCTTCCCTTTGCAAGTTCTCGACTAAAGCGACCTCAAGCGATTCGGCGTCGCTTAAATCAGTCATCACGACAGGAACTTCCGTCAACCCCGCAAGTTTCGCCGCTTTCAATCGCCTTTCTCCAGCGACTATCTCGTAGCCTTCTTTCGAGCGTCTAACTATCAAAGGCTGCAGGATCCCGTGTTCTTTGATGGATTGAGCCAAAGATTTTAAGCCTTCGTCGCTCATGTTTTGCCTCGGTTGGAAGGAGGAAGTTTTAATTTCATCTATGGGTAAAAGATCCCTGTCTTTTTGCCTGCTTATAACTTCATCCTTAACGGAGGAAGCAAATAGGGCATCCAAACCCCTTCCTAAGGCCTTTTTTGATTTAGCCATCTTTCCTCCACCTCCTCGGCCAAAGACATATAGGCCATTGAGCCAACGCACTGGGGATCGTAATAAATGATGGGCTGACCATAGCTTGGAGCTTCAGAGATTCGGACGTTTCGAGGTATCACCGTAGAAAACACAACCCCTGGGAATTGTCTTCGTACTTCGTCCGCGACCTCTTTGGACAGGTTAGTCCTGGCGTCGTACATGGTTAAAATGACTCCCCCAATGTGCAGCTTTTCATTTAAATGGTGCCTTATCAGTTCAATCGTACCAACCAGCTGCGACAAGCCTTCCAGTGCATAATATTCGCATTGTATGGGAACGATCACTGTTTCCGCAGCCGCTAAAGCATTGACCGTCAAAAGACCCAGCGAGGGAGGGCAGTCTATGAAAACGAGGTCAAAGTCTTTCAAATCAGATAAAGCCCTGACTAGCCTGGTCTCCCGACTCAGCAACCCAACCAACTCGACTTCCGCTCCGGCAAGCTCCAGTCTGGCAGGCAAAATGAAAACACCCTTCCATGGCGTAGAGCAAAGGGCATCTTTGGGCTTCAGGTCATTGATCAATACATCATACACGCTGTGGGACAACTTGCTCTTATCGAGCCCTAAACCGCTTGTGCTGTGGCCTTGTGGATCCATGTCAACTATGAGCACCTTTCTTCCCTTGTAGCCTAAGGCGGCCGCTATGTTCACACAGGAAGTAGTCTTGCCCACTCCACCTTTCTGATTTGCGATAGCTATAATTCGCAAAAACTTCACCTCCACCACGGCCTTTTTTCGGGGATTCCAACTCTCCTGGGAAGTTTTATTTCGGCATCGCTGGCCTTCTGCCACGTAAAAATAAATAACCTCTTACCAGATACGTCGTATCCCCAAATTTCAAGCCCAGACCATCCCAGTATCTTTTCCTTGCCGTGAAATTCCCTTAATTCTTCGAATGCACGAGGCCCCTTAAAGGCAATGCATTTCCCTCCAATTTTTACAAAGGGAGAAAAGTACTCGAGCAAAACTCCCAAATGGGCAACGGCACGTGCTGTAGCAACGTCATACTTTTCTTGGTTCAGGCTAGCGAACTCTTCAGCCCTAGCACAGCAAACTTGGACATTTTCTAGTCTTAAGATTCTCACAATATCTTCAAGCGCCGCGCATTTCTTCTTAACGCTATCCAAAAGGACCACCGAAACGTCGCTCCTACATATAGCCCAAACAATCCCGGGCAACCCGCCTCCCGTTCCAACGTCAATAACTTTCGTTTTAAGGGGCAACAATGGAAGCGCCATGGCACAATCTATTATATGTTCATCGAAAATATCCCGATAATCGATCGAACCAGTCAGCCTTGCGCGTACATTGGCTTTCGATAGGACGTCAGCATAAACCATCAATTTTTCTCTGTTAGCGTTAATTAGCTTTTCCGCGACATCTCGCGGTATCTCCTTTATTTTAGTCTTCACTGACCCCTTCACCTCATATTGATAATATAATATCTCATATAAAGGG
>NZ_CALETC010000139.1:0-5205 GCF_937920065.1 Acetomicrobium mobile | reverse complement strand
GATATCCCGGAGCTCTGGGAATAGACTTGTCGGCTGAGAAGGGCGATTTCCAGGCAATTACAAAGAAAATCGAAGAGGTTATCGTAGAAAAAGGTGCTGCAGGACGACTCGGGACCTGGGTTTACTCTTTTGGATATACGACTACGGTAGGACTGGGAGAATTGGCAAAACGTATCATAGACGGAAATGCCACGATATCTCTGAGCGATTTAATTGCTTCTTATGAGAAGTTCACCCCTGGTGCCTCTTGGAATTGCGGCTATTACGTAGATCTTAACACAGGCATTGAAAAGAAAAACCATATGTTGGTATATCAAGATACCTACGTCTTCGGAAAAGGTTATCTTGAAATGACCAAGGTTGAAATCCCTGAAAAATACCTTACAATTAAATAACTTCACGGCAAACAGAGCGAGCAAATTTTGTCTTAACAGAGGGGAAGCGGGGCTTCCCCTCTGTTACTCAGAGATGCCGTAAGGCTAAATATGCAAGAGGTGAACTGTATATGTCTTCTACGCTTTTACGTATGGAAGGTATAACAAAATCCTTTTTCGAGAACACGGTACTGCGCAACGTTAACCTAACGCTTGAAAGAGGAGAAATATTGGGTTTGGTTGGTGAAAATGGCGCCGGTAAATCAACTTTAATGAATATTCTCTTCGGTTTGCCAGTTATTTTTGAAACAGGTGGCTTCGAGGGGAAGATTTACTTGGAGGGCCAAGAAGTGTGCTTTACTAGTCCTCTGCAAGCTTTAGATGCCGGCATAGGGATGGTGCACCAGGAATTTTCATTGATACCAGGTTTTACAGCAGTAGAAAACATCGTTTTAAACAGAGAATCTACCTTGTATAATTTTCTGGTCGAAATATTTGGCGAACGGCTTGCAACGCTGGATTACCCGAAGATGAAGGATAGGGCCATCCGGGCGATAAAAAGATTGGAAGTTTCCATCGATCCTGAAATGATAATTTCCGAAATGCCGGTGGGCCATAAACAGTTCACCGAGATCGCCAGGGAGATAGAGAAGGAAAACACAAGATTGTTGGTATTAGATGAACCCACTGCAGTTTTGACGGAATCCGAGGCAGAAATTTTGCTCGAGGCCGTGAAGCGCCTCGCGTCACAGGGGATAGGCATAATTTTCATATCCCACAGACTTCAAGAGGTACTCGAAGTATCCAATCGCATAGTAGTCCTCAGGGATGGAGAAATCACTCTGGAGAAAAAGGCTTCGGAAACGAACATTCGAGAGATAGCCAGCGCAATGGTCGGACGCAGAATTGAGGGGTTAACCACCAGAGCCGCTCAAGAAAGGGTGTTTAGCACTCCTACCATGACAATTGAACACCTTTGGGTGGACATGCCGGGAGAAACGGTAAGGGACGTAAACTTAACGATATACAAGGGTGAAATTTTAGGGATTGGCGGCCTGGCCGGACAGGGGAAGCTCGGTATAGCGAATGGAATAATGGGGCTTTACCCGGCCGGAGGAAAGGTAACCTTTGAAGGACAGCCTTTACCGTTAAATGATCCGACTATCCCCTTAAAGAAAGGGATCGGTTTTGTGTCCGAGGATAGAAGAGGGGTAGGATTAATCCTCGACGAAGGGATAGCATTGAATATCGCATTTACCGCAATGCAGATACATGAACTCTATATTAAAAAATTCTTGGGCGGAGTTGTTAAATGGAGGGACGACAGGGCAATAATGAAGGCAGCCAGAGAATATATCAATATGCTTGCCATTAAGTGCCTGCATGAAAACCAAAAGGTAAGAGAGCTTTCCGGAGGGAATCAGCAAAAAGTGTGTCTCGCCAGAGCTTTCGCATTGAATCCTAAACTTCTATTCGTATCTGAGCCCACCAGAGGCATAGACGTTGGGGCGAAATCGCTGGTATTGGACATGATATATAAAAGAAACCGCGAGCAAGGAACCACAATAGTCGTAACCTCATCGGAGCTTGAGGAAATGCGAGCTATTTGTGACCGCATTGCAATAGTTCATGAAGGAAAGATTGCCGGCATACTCCCTGCTTCAACCGATAGCTCGGAATTTGGGCTTCTCCTCATGGGCGCAAAGCCAACGGTCGAGGAAGGTGTGATTTCAGTTGGATAGGATTAAAAAATTTATTGCTGACATCGGGTGGCCAAGGGCCATCATTGCTCTATTTTTATTGTCCCTTTTTGTCCTGGCGCCATTCGTAAATGTGCGAATAGATTCATCTATAAGCGATACTCTGGTCAGGTTTGGCATGAACGGCATCTTAGTCCTGGCAATGGTACCCATGGTACAATCCGGATGCGGCCTAAACTTTGGCCTGCCGCTGGGAATCATTGCAGGACTTTTAGGCGCTACCATAAGCTTGGAATTGAATGCCCTTGGGTTCTTAGGCTTTTTTACAGCCATTGCAATATCAATTCCATTTGCGGTCGTTTTTGGCTTTGGCTACGGACAGCTTTTAAACAGGGTCAAAGGCGGCGAAATGATGATAGCAACCTACGTAGGTTTTTCCTCCGTAGCATTTATGTGCATCATGTGGCTTCTGTTGCCATTCCGCAACCCAACGATGGTGTGGGGTTATGCCGGAAAGGGATTGCGAACGACCATAAGCGTTCAGGAATACTGGGGAGGCGTGCTAAACAACTTCCTATCGTTAAGAGTTGGTGAGTTTTTCTTCGTGCCTACGGGAACAATACTTTTCTTTGCGTTGATGTGTTTGCTCCTATGGATGTTCTTTCACACAAAAACAGGGTCCGCTATGTCAGCTGTCGGCGCGAATCCTGAGTTTGCTAGGGCAGCAGGAATACACATTGACAAAATGCGAACCCTTTCGGTTATACTGTCTACTTTGCTTGGTGCCATTGGTATCATAGTATATGAACAAAGTTTCGGGTTCATTCAGCTTTACATGGGACCATTTTACATGGCTTTTCCTTCGGTGGCTGCTATTTTGCTCGGAGGGGCCTCTATCAATCGGGCAAGTCTCACGCATGTGATAATAGGCACCTTTTTATTTCAGGGTATCTTGACGATGACGCCATCGGTCATAAACAGCATGCTTCAAACGGACATGTCAGAGGTAATAAGGATCATAGTTTCAAACGGCATGATCCTTTATGCATTGACTAGAGGAGTAAGGGTGAAATCGCGATGAAAAAAAGAGAAGCTGCATTTAACTTAAAAAGATTTCTAATGGCCAATATCGTTCCAATCATATTTATATTGCTGTCGATATTTGCCATACCGATATCTCAATTTTCGGCAAGCTATTTGATACAGGAGATGCTAATTCGACTTGCGAGGAATTCCTTCCTCGTGCTCTCACTTTTGATACCCATCATCGCCGGAATGGGCTTAAATTTTGGCATGGTCCTGGGGGCTATGGCAGGACAAATAGGCCTGATATTAGTCTCCGACTGGAAGGTAATTGGCCTCCCCGGAATGGCACTTGCGGCGATTATATCAACTCCTTTAGCCATTGCTTTGGGGTGGATGTGCGGTGCCATCTTAAATAAAGCAAAGGGACGCGAGATGGTCACTTCATATATATTGGGGTTCTTCGTGAACGGCCTTTACCAACTCGTAGTGTTGTACCTATTTGGGTACCTGGTACCCATACGTAGCCCGGAATTGGTCCTCTCGAGAGGATACGGGATCCGCAATGCCGTAAACCTCCTGGGGATCAGAAATTGCCTTGACTACTGCATACCCCTTACAATACATGGGATAAAAATCCCCCTGGGGACTTTCATCGTTATAGCGGTTTTCAGCTTTTTCATCATCTGGTTTCGTCGCACCAAATTAGGACAGGACATGCGAGCCGTAGGACAAGATATGGAAGTAGCTCGATCGGCAGGCATCCCGGTTGAACGTACTCGGTTAATATCCATTTTGATCTCAACCGTGTTGGCGGCCTACGGACAAATAATATTTTTACAAAATATTGGCACCCTTAACACCTACAACAGCCATGAGCAAGCTGGCATGTTTGCCATCGCAGCACTGTTGGTCGGAGGAGCGAGCGTGGCAAAGGCAACCCTGCCAAACGTCTTTGTGGGCGTAATTTTATTCCATCTCATGTTTGTCGTCTCTCCTATGGCAGGTAAATACCTTATCGGGCAGGCGCAACTGGGAGAATATTTCCGCGTTTTCGTATCATATGGCGTGGTGGCTGTAGCTTTAGTGATATACGAGTGGCGTCGTGCTAGAGAGCGTGCCTATGCCAGACGCATGTTTAGAGGCGAGGCTTAAAAAATAAACTTTGCAGCGTCAGTAGAGCATATATATTTCTCTAAGGGGAGGTAATCTATTTGAAAAAACGCCTATTAATGCAAATCGGCCTTGTCTTGCTGCTGATAATCGTGAGCATATTTTTATATCGTATCGGCAAAGGCTTTCAAATCATCGTTGAAAACAAAGATTACACCATGGAGGGCACAACTTTTGAAGTGCAAGGCCCGGTTAGGGTCATTTTTGATGACGAACATAAATTAGAACTTAAAGAAAAAAGCGCTGACTTGGTGGTTTTAATAGGTTATGGCGAACACAAGATCAAGGTAGAGGTCCTGGACGATGAAGGGAATGCAGTAAAATCCATTGAAAAAACTTTCAAGTTAAGCGGGAAGGAAGGCGACCTCTTGAGCATTCCGGCTTTATTAAGTGGAAGCGAGAGGTACATATTTAAGCGAGAGTAAAATCCTTTGAAAATGTCCGCTTAGCAGTGCTTCGGCACAATTACGAGCTCAACGGCCTTAATGTATGTAAAGACCGGTTAGTATCAACCAGTAAAAAATAGAGCGTCTCTTCCTGAAATTTAGGAAGCCAGACGCTCTTTATTTTGATAAATTGCTTGTTTTAGCGTATGGCGAAATATTTCTCCGGGACTTGCAAGCTCGTTAATCCCAAATATCCCTTCCCAAAAACATAGGTGTCCTGATACAAAAGGACATGCCTTTTATTTTCTATGCCGGTGTTGATATCAACGTAGTAACTTCCGTTCCATTTAGCTCCGGGGGTGTATTTCTCGAAGGCGGCCACTAAGCTTTTCAGGTCAAGTTGAGCCTCTCCATCTATGACGCGACGGGCAAGTTCAACCAATCCGATAGAATTTGTATATCCGTAAGAAAAGGCCCATGTTCCTAGCCTTCCGGAAGCGCCATTTTCTTTAACCACCTCTTCGATCTTTTTAACGATGGCCTGGAAAT
>NZ_CALETC010000138.1:0-2075 GCF_937920065.1 Acetomicrobium mobile | reverse complement strand
GGACCCGTGGGAGAGTAGGTCGTTGCCATGTGCCTGCTTTGTTGTTATTTGTGACGTTTATACCCCCTTAAAGAAATGTTATAAATCTCAAGGTATTGTGATACACTCTTTATGTAAAATTTGCAATGATTATTGTCCGATCATATCTGTATTGGGATGTGGGAAAGGGGGCACGTTGCGATGAAGGTTTTGCTCTTTGGGTGCGGTAGAGTTGGAAGGGCTTTTTGTGAATTACTAGGTAGGAAGCGAGATGTTGTAGAAAGTGCCTCAATTTCCCTTGTGGGAGTTGCCACTCGAAGTCGAGGATGTGTTTTTAACTCCCATGGTATCGATGTAGATAGGCTGCTTCAATGGGAAGCTTTAACGGGAAGGATTGATGCTCTGGAGAGCGAGGGCACTTTGGTTATAAGTGACGCAAATGAGATGTTGGAAGACCTGGATTATGATATTTTAGTTGAATGTACTCCATCTGATTTTGAAATCGGGGAACCTGCCAGATCTATCATGAAAAAGGCTATTAAAAGAGGCAAGCATGTAGTTACCGCTAATACAGGCGCTATGAGCTTGCATTTTGATGAATTAACACGAGAGTCATTGGAGATAGGCGTAAAATTACTTTATGAGGCTACCGTTTTATCGGGTACTCCACTTTTTTCCTTGGTACGTCATGGTTTGCCGGGATGTTGCATTAGAAGGTTTGAGGGGATACTCAATGGTACCTGTAATTTTGTACTTACTGTAATGGGAATGGGAAGTACTTTTGATGAAGCCTTGCTGGAAGCCCAAAGGCGTGGCCTTTCGGAGCAAAATCCATGGGTTGACATAGATGGACTGGAGGCTGCGGCTAAAACCGCAATAGTTGCAAGGAGTTTAATGTCGGCGAATGTCGATCTCAAACAAGCTTCCATAAAGGGGATTAGAAATATAACGGCGCAAAATATCGAAGAAGCCAAAAGAAGGGGAGGTAAATTAAAGCTCCTTTCCAGGATTGAAGCAAATTCTAACGAGATACATATTAGTGTGAGTCCAGAAATTCTTTCCTTAAACCATCCTTTGGCTCACTTAGAAGGTTTTTCCATAGGTGCGCTGCTTTTGACCGATGTCATAGGCGAAATATGTATTAGTGGTTCCGGCTCCGGACCCAAGGAGACTTCGTATTCACTTTTAAAGGACGTGTTATCCTTGAGGGAAGGATGAGGTTTTATATGTCTATAAAGATAGCAGTTATTTCAGATACACATGGAAGCTTAAAGGCTTGGAGGGAAGCAGAGCGCCTTTGGCGAGGATCAAACCTTATTATTCATCTTGGTGATGTCTTGTACCATGGCCCTCGTAATCCTCTTCCCGAGGAATATGCGCCAAGGGAATTGGCAGAAGAAATCAATCTCTCTAAAATCCCTGTCATAATTATTCGAGGCAATTGCGATGCCGATATAGATGCTGCTATACTGAAGTGGCCTATATCAGATCCTTATTCCGTCTTATGGTGGGATGGTAGGTTAATACTTGCCTTGCATGGTACGGATCTTGGAAAGCCAGGGAATCTAGCGTCGACGTTCAATGCCGATTTAGTACTTACGGGACACACGCACGTTAGCTCTATTACCCGTGAAGGAAAAACGATTTTTTTAAATCCCGGTTCGGCTAGTCTGCCAAAGGGCAAAAATCCCGCTTCGTTTGCCCTATTAGATATTGACGGAATTCGAATTTTATCTTTAAGAGGAGATATAATTTGTTTTGAGTCCTGGAATCTAATTTAGGGGAGATATATTCAAAGAAGGGACTTATGGAGAGCATATCAACAGGAGGAAAATACAATGTTCGGCATATTAGTTGATTTGGTGTGTGATATCTCTTGTTAATAGATTTACATGTTCACTCCACTGCGTCTGATGGGACTTTATCTCCCTCGAATTTAGCATCAAAGGCAAAAGAAAAGGGAATATCTTTGCTATCTCTTACTGATCACGATACTACTGGTGGTCTGAAAGAATTTGAACGCGCTTGTGTCGTTAACAAGCTAGCTGGTTTGAGCGGCATTGAGCTTTCCGCTGAACATCGTTGTATTGTTCATA
>NZ_CALETC010000137.1:0-2180 GCF_937920065.1 Acetomicrobium mobile | reverse complement strand
GACACTTTATTATAAGAGTGAGAGGAGGTAGGGAAAAATGGGTGGATTAAGGGGCTCTCCAAGAAAGCCTACACTTTTGGAGGCAGTGATTGCGATTGTTGTTGCCGCTATATGTATAGGCATAGGGGTTTTAGTCTTGGAAGTTGATGTTCACGTACCATTAGTTTTTTCTGTTGCCTTTGCCTGTTTAATGGGTCGTTATTTACTACACATTGAATGGAAGGAAATGGAGGATGGTATTTTTCGCGGCATTCTCGCGGGGCTTCAGGCTATATTGATTTTAACGGTAGTGGGGATGATTATTGGCGCTTGGATCCAGGGCGGCATAGTTCCTACCCTGATTTATTATGGATTGAGCATATTGTCACCAAAAATCTTCTTGCTTGCTACCTTGCTCATATGTTCTATCGTATCTCTTGCGACTGGAACGTCTTGGGGTACGTCGGGGACTGTGGGTTTAGCTTTGATAGGCATAGCAGCGGGCCTTGGAGTTCCCATACCTTTGGCAGCAGGTGTTGTTATTTCGGGGGCTTATTTTGGAGATAAAATATCGCCTTTATCCGATACAACAAACCTTGCTCCTGCAGTGGCCGGGACAACTCTTTTCAGTCACATTCGTGCTATGATATCCACTACTATGATCACTTACGCCATAGTTGCGATAATAACAGTAGTTTTGGGACTCAGGTTTGCTGGAGGCGTTTTGGACGTCTCTAGGATAGAAACTTTCCAAAAGCTGTTAGCCGCCGAGTTCAATATTAGTTTTTTAGGATTTATTCCACCGATAATAGTTATACTTTTGGCGGCTCTTCGGTTTCCCGCCATACCAAGCTTGTTCGCAGGAGTTGTCTTAGGAGGTATTATGATCCTTTCTCAGGGTCATGGCCTAGGTACCATGGTTGAAGCGATTCATTATGGTTACGTTCCTGTATTCAGCGCCGAAATAGCTGGAGCTGAAAGCCTAGATGTCGTCGCCGATCTCCTTGCCGCACATGATGTGGTAGGCATCGCCCCAGAGCTTGCACAAGAGGTAAGCGTATTGCTTAGCGATTTACTGGAAAGAGGCGGACTAGACTCTATGATGTGGACCATTTCGTTGATATTTTGTGCCCTTTCCTTTGGTGGGGTAATGGAGCGTTGTGGTTTCTTGGAAGTGTTGTTACATGCCCTTTTACGCCACGTTAAGAGCGTTACAGGCCTTATTACGTCCGTGATAGTTGCATGTATAGCCACAAATGCCCTCTTAGCGGATCAGTATGTGGCAATTGTGCTCCCTGGGAGGATGTTCAAGCCCGCCTTCGACGAAAGGGGATTGCATCCCAGAATGCTTTCAAGAACCTTAGAGGATAGCGGCACCTTGACGTCTGTTTTGTTTCCATGGAATACCTGTGGGGCCTATCATACTGGTGTCCTCGGCGTGCCGACGGTTCAGTATTTGCCCTACGCTTTCTTAAATTATCTTAACCCCATTGTTGCTATCGTGCTAACGGCGATGGGCAAATACATTTACTGGCGCAAGGAAACAGACGAAGACATCATAAAAGTATAATTTCTAGGAAGAGGTGTATAAATGGAGACCATCATTGAATCGCGATCGAGTTATTCAGCCTCCAAATGGATGAAAGTATTTCTACTTCTTTTTGGGCTTTATTGCATTTATTCGTCCTTTTCAGAGTTTGCGATTCATAAATTGATATTAGCCATTGCAGCTTTTTATGGGATTATATACAAAAAAAGGATCTATGTTTCTTCTGAGGGGCTGGTTAAAGAAGTAAAGGGGATATTAGGGACTTCCGTTGAATTTTTCCCATGGCAAGAGGTTAAAGCCGTCACCTTTTCATTTAAAGGCGATGCAATGATGGTCTTTTTCGAGAGAGGAATTACCGGTTGGAAAATTCTATTTAAGCGGGAAGAAGAGGCGTTGCTTAAAGAGTTGCTAAGCAAATATGCCCCAAAGGCTGGGATCGATTTCATAGGCGATTCTAGCCCAAATTCACGGGAAAAAAAGCATAAAGGCGGGTGAAACGGTCCGCTCTCGATCGTTGCCCGTTTATAATGACGGATGATTTACGATTTACACCCCGCCAGCAATGGTGGGGTGTTTTGGAACTTCATAATATATCCTGAGTCTTATTATTAAAAATGTATGGGAGGCGACTGTAATGCATTATGTGTCCAGC
>NZ_CALETC010000136.1:0-4245 GCF_937920065.1 Acetomicrobium mobile | reverse complement strand
GGAATTTTACAGAGCGCACCAAAGGCGGTGGGTAGGCGTTCTCTTTACGGCCGCATCCAGCAGTTTGCCAGTTATCTCTATGGTCCTATATTTGCGGCAGGTCTTAGCTTTTGGCAATTAGGAGATGCACAATATTGGGGGCATAACGCAATTATTCGAGTAGAACCCTTCATGAAAAACTGCGCGCTTCCGAGATTGCCGGGGGATCCTCCTTTTGGAGGTGAAATTTTAAGCCACGATTTCGTGGAGGCAGCTTTAATGAGGAGGGCCGGCTATGAAGTGTGGCTTTCATACGATTTGGAAGGAAGCTTTGAAGAAACTCCCCCCAACCTTTTGGAGGAATTATCGAGAGATCGTCGCTGGTGCCAGGGAAACTTACAACATCTCAGGCTTTTTCTCCTTAAGGGTATCATCCCTGCACATCGTTTCCTCTTTTTAAATGGAGTCATGATATACGGATCAGGGTTATTGTGGTTTTGCTTTATATTAATGAGTTCACTTCAGGCAATGCTGGAAGTTTGGATTGAACCGGTTTATTTCCCGCGAGAATACGCTCTGTTCCCTGAATGGCCCGTATGGTATCCTAAGTGGGCGCTAACTCTTTTTGTAGTTGTTATGATACTGCTCTTCCTCCCAAAGGTATTTGGACTATGTCTTGTAATTTTCAAAAAGCAATCTCATTTCTTTGGCGGCACGTCAAAGCTCATAATGACCGTATTTTTGGAGATAGTATTTTCTATTCTTTTTGCTCCAATCAAGATGTTATTTCACAGCAAGTTTCTTTTCTTTGCGCTCCTGGGAAAAACCGTAGGTTGGGGACCTCAAGAAAGGTCCGATGTCGGTTTAAGTTGGAGAGAGGCCCTTAGATTTCATTGGAGCGGCACGCTGACTGGGCTTATTTGGGGCTCTATTGTATGGATAGTCAATCCAACGTTTTGTATGTGGATTTCTCCAATTTTAATTTCCTTTATCTTGTCAATTTTCCTTACTGTCTGGACGAGTCGCCCTACAGCAGGAGAAACCTTTAAAGGGTGGGGATTATTTCTTACCCCTCAAGAGACAAATCCTTCATTGGAAATAAGGATTCTGGAGGAAGTTCTTTCCGATCCGCCAATATTATCTGAAGGAGGATTATGCCTGGTTTTATTTGATCCTTGGGTTAACGCCCTTCACAGAGGGCTTATGCGCAAAAAACGCAGTATATCGCGAGACGTTAAGGCAGAGATCGAAACCAAGGTTCTCAGGGGAGACTACGAAAGTCTCACGAAGGACGAGGCTATGAAGCTCTTGCGCTCCCCTGCCCTCCTCTTTGAACTTCACAAAAGGATATGGGAAAGCCCTAAAGATGTGTTTGACAAGTGGGAAACATATCTTAACATCCTTAATCAGCCGCTTTAATTTACTTAAATATTTGTTTTCTTTAAAAATATCAGCATTATGGCTAGCCAATGTAGGATTTAATGCTAAAATGGTAAGTCAGGTTGTATGTACACAAATGTCAAAAACTGACTGGATCTGCTTTGCTGATATGAAAAACGTACAGCCGAAGAGCCAAAGCTTTTATATAAACTTTTGATAGATATGTTGCAATGTTGTAAGTCCTTTTAGGACATGAAGTTGACGAGGAGGCAATAGTGTATGCGTTTTGTTCTTTATAATATCCGCTATGCTACTGGTACAGGGTGGGATTACCACGTCCCCTTTCCCTTTTGGGGATGTTTTAGAAAAACGGAAAGGAATTTTCGGGATATTTCCAGCTTTTTGACTAAGCTAAACCCTGATATTGTCGGTTTGGTCGAATCTGACGGGGGTTCTTACAGGCAAAATGGCAAAAGTCAACCCAAAGAGATGGCTTCGCAAATAGGAGGAGTGCCTATATTTAGCTGTAAATATCCCCCGGAATCATTTATGACTAGGGCACCTGTGCTAAAGGCTCAGGGAAATGCCGTTGTTACCAGGATACCGCCACTCGATTGCGACGTTCACTATCTAAGTCATGGCCTTAAAAGGGCTTTTCTTGAGGTAGAATACAAGGACTTTGTGCTTTATTTGGTTCATTTGTCCTTGAGGCGAAAAACCCGCGCAAAGCAGCTGGATGAATTGAGCCAAAATTGTCTTTCAGCCAAAAAGCCAATGATATTGGCCGGGGATTATAATACATTTGGCGGTGCAAAAGAGCTGGCTCCACTTGTAAAAAGGGTTGGGCTCAAAAACGCGAACCCGGATTGCATGCCCACCTATCCTAGTTCATCGCCAAGAAAGTTACTCGATTTTGTCCTTCATAGTCCTGAGATAAAGGTCACCAACCTTATCATTCCAAAAGTGACGTTTTCTGACCATTTGCCAATAGTGTGTGACTTTTCGCTCTAGGGTTAACAAATACTTTTTGAGGTAGTAGAGCATGAGTGATATCTCTGCGTTATTCTTGTGGTTGTATAACATTTCGTCTTTTTGTATCCGCATCGGGATGCTTTGCTACGTCCCCTTGAAACATGAACCACCGACGGCTGTTGCTTGGCTTTTGGCAATAAATATATGGCCATGGGGTGGTCTGATTCTTTATTCGCTAATTGGCTCCACTGGACTTCCCAGGGAGCGGTTAAGACGGCGATCGAAGCTTTTATCGGAACTGGGCAGTGTACTCCATGACTTGAGAGTTCATGTATTAAGCGAAGTTAACAATCCTGCCTTGAAGGAAGATCAAACGAGGATCAGCTACATGGCTTATAAAATGGTGGACATGAACCCCGTGGCAGGCAATACAGTGGAATTATTAAGTGATTTTGAAGAATATCTGGATCGCTTGTGCCATGATATCGATAACGCCGAAAGGTACGTCAATCTTCTTTACTATATATTTGCATACGACGATTTAACGAAGAAACTTTTTGATTCCCTGGAAAGGGCCGCCAAGCGAGGGGTTAAATGCCACCTGCTCGTAGATTCCGTGGGTTCAAAAAAGTTTTTGAGACGACACGCTTATTTATTGCGAGGCAGCGGCATTAAAGTTGTTGAAGTTCTGCCCATCAGGTTGCTCAGGCGAACGACCTTCACCGCCCGCTATGACATCAGAAACCACAGGAAGATCGCTGTCATCGATGGGCAAGTAGCCTACACGGGTTCTCATAATATCATTGAACCTTCCTATAACAGGAAAGCCAGGGGGAGACTTTGGCGCGATCTTTCGGTCAGGTTGACGGGCCCCGTTGTAATCCAACTTTTAGCTGTTTTTTACGAGGATTGGTACGTCGAGACTCACGAAGAGATACCTTTTAATGAATTGTTGTATTTTCTTCCGCACCTCAAAACTGGAGGAAGTGCCGTATTGCAGACAGTCCCAAGTGGACCATCGATGCAATTACAAAATTACCAGCGATTGGTTGTTTCTGCTTTGCTGAGCGCTAAAAAAACCGCAACTATCACTACTCCATATTTTATTCCCGACAGCCAGACGATGCACGCCATTGAAACGGCACGCATCATGGACGTTGATGTCAACCTCGTTGTCCCAGAAAGGGCGGACAAAGCCATAGTTGGCGGAGTCGCAAGAGCATATTTTACCCCTCTTTTGAATATGGGAGTCAACATATACCTCTATAAGGGCGATATACTTCACGCTAAGACCGTTACGATCGATGACAGATTGGCGTTTCTGGGAACCAGTAACTTTGACATTCGCTCCTTTGCTTTGGATTTTGAAGTTGACTTGATATTTTACAGCGAAAGTGAAGTCTCACACGTACTCGAAACCCAGGAAATGTATATAGCAAATTCAAGGATCTTGCATCGAAGCGATTGGGAAAAAAGACCTGCTGTTGAACATGTAGTATATGGCATTACCAAGCTATTTAGTCCCTTGTTCTAACAATGGAGGGTGTATGACACATTGACTGAGGCAAGTTTCAAAAGAACCGTACTTTTTGTTGCCGCAGCGGCTTCGTTTCTGGGTCCTTTCATGATATCGACTGTAAACATAGCGCTTCCTGCCATCGGCCAATATTTTGGAGCAGACGCTGTGACGCTTGGATGGGTAGCCACATCATATATGTTGGCTACGGTTGTTGCTTTGGTTCCTGTCGGCAAAGCAGCGGATATTGCGGGCAGGAGGAAAGTATTTGCCCTGGGTGCTGCCATAGTGGCTTTATTTAACATTCTAGTCCTCTTTTCCATTAATTTATCCTTTCTTATAATTTGTCGCGTATTTCAGGGAATAGGAGGAGCTATGATCGTAACGACATCCGTGGC
>NZ_CALETC010000135.1:0-18209 GCF_937920065.1 Acetomicrobium mobile | reverse complement strand
TCGTAAGGTTTTAAAGGGCTCAAGTCTTCACCCTGAAAGAAGATTTGACCATTGTCTACCGGGTAAAGCCCTGTTATCAGGTTAAAGACCGTCGTCTTCCCCGCCCCGTTTGGCCCAATAAGACCGACCAACTCGCCTTCTTGGACGGTGAGTGTAAAATTATGTACAGCCTTTACGCCACCGAAGGATTTATCGACGTTAAGGAGCTCAAGAAAGGCCATCGTTCCCACCCCTTTTTGATTTGGTGCGAACAAAAGAAAGGCCTTTAGATAAGTCCCATACCTCCCAAGAACCCATTATTCCCTCGGGCCTAAGCACCATTATAGCTACCAATATTCCTCCGTAGATTAGCATTCGGTATTGCGATATGGGACGGAATAACTCTACAACTAAAGTGATCACTGTTGAAGCCAAAAGCGTACCGCTCAAGGAACCCAATCCGCCAAAGACCACAACAGATGTGAGTTCCGTTGATTTCATCATGTCAAACATCACAGGCTGTATAAAAGTCATAAATCCTGCCATCAAAGCACCCGCTATACCGCAGTAAAAGCCCGATATGGCGAGGCTTAAAATTCTATAAAATGCAGTATTATAGCCCAGAAGCGATGCCGCCAGATAGTCATCGCGACATGCCTTAAAGGCCCTTCCGTAACGACTATTTATCAAATTGATCATCCCTATTGTCATGACGACAAGAAAGATCAAAGCCACCGGTAGCGTAGTAAACCCTTCAATGCCGGGATATCCTCTTGCTCCCTTTGTCAGGGATTGCCAGTTTTCCAGAATCAACCTTATCGATTCGACCAATCCTATGGAAGCAATGGCATAGTAGTCGCCCATTAACTTAAGGGTAGGTATGCCTATGAGATAGGCTATTGTCATGGAAATAACTCCGCCAGCTAAAATTGCCAAAAACCAATGGACACCGTATTGGACGGTAAGTATTGCCGTAGTATATGCGCCCAAAGCCATGTAGGCAGCGTGCCCCAAGGTAAATATTCCAGTGAAACCTGTAAGGAGCGAAACTCCCATTGCAGCTATAGAATTTATGCATAAAAGAATTATTATTCCGCCAAAATAGCCCATTTCATGCTATCCCCCTACACTTTTTCCAAGGGTTCTTTGCCGAACAAGCCGGTGGGCTTGACAAGCAAGGTTATGACCAAAAGTGAGAAGACCACCAAATCACGCAACTGACTGGATATGAAGCCTGCCGTTAACATTTCCGCAAGCCCCAATATGAGACTTCCAACGACCGCTCCAGGCAGAGAGCCAAGGCCGCCTACCACGGCGGCTACGAAGGCTTTTATCGTAATGGCTCCAAGTTGAGGATACAAAGTATAGCGAACGGAAAGAAATATCCCGCCCACTGCAGCCAAAACTCCCGCAACGAAAAACACTATGGATATGAGCATGTTTACGTTAACGCCCATCAAGCCGGCAGTCCTTAAGTCACAAGCGGCAGCCCTGATGGCCAGTCCCCATTTGCTCTTTTTGATAAAAAGTTGCAGCCCCGTCAAAAAAATCACGGCGACCACCATGGATAACAAGTCGAAGGCGCTCGTGGTCGTAATGCCGAAAAGACGAACGGGATTCGTTGGAATGACGGGCGGCAGCGCTCTAAAACGCCCACCAATGGTGACAACGAAGAGGTTTTCTATGACTATGCTCATCCCCAGCGAGGCGATCAAAAGGTAAAGTTTAATGTCAGTGCGCTCCCGTATGGGTCGATAAGCTATCCTTTCGGTCAAGACAGCCGCGATCCCCGTCGCTAAAAGTGCAAGAAAACCCCCAACCCATATATTGTTGCCCATGGATCTTAAGGCATAATAGCATGTGTAGCCTCCTATAACTATAAAACCTCCGTGAGCGAAGTTGGAGAAAAGCAAGATCGAATAAACAAGCGAATACCCCACGGCTATCAAGGCATATACCGACCCGAGAGAAATGCCGTTTATGAGCTGCTGTGCAAAAGTACCCAAGGATATCACTCCTTTATTTGGCGTATTGGCTTTTTATCATTGCTTTATTTAACAAAGGGAGGCGA
This sequence comes from Acetomicrobium mobile, assembly GCF_937920065.1. Lineage (NCBI taxonomy): Bacteria > Thermotogati > Synergistota > Synergistia > Synergistales > Acetomicrobiaceae > Acetomicrobium > Acetomicrobium mobile. The sequence goes on along the minus strand of NZ_CALETC010000135.1, from coordinate 16,159 downwards.
AGAAGACACTTCACCTCCCTATTTTAACGCCAACTCCCACGCGCAAAAAGCGATTTGCGATTCTTCCTACTCCGGTTTTACCTTCATGAAGAACCTTGATTTCCCGTCCTTACACTCTAATATAACGGCATCTTTATCTTTAGGATTATGGTCTGCAGGATCGATCGTCAGCGTTGCGTGATTAAGCTGAACGCCACTCGTCGACTCGAGGGCATCTCGAATAGCTTTACGATCTGCTTTGCCCGCCCTTTCTACCGCATTTGCTACCCAGTGAACGGCATCATAGGCCAAGACTCCGTTGACGAATTCCTTGCATTCATCTTTGTACTTATCTTGATAAGCTGTGAAAAAGGGCTCCATTGCTGGATCTCCCGGGGCAACGTGGTTTACCCAGTAAGTACCTTCCATCGCATCGCCAGCGATTTCCCACATGAACTCGCCATAGCCGTCTCCGCCTATGATCAGTAGATCCTTCATTCCCAGCTCTCTGGCTTGTTTAATGGTAAGGGCCATCTCCTTGCCCATGTTTGGAAGGACCAATACGTCCGCACCCGAGTTTCTGATCTCGGTCAGCTGGGCCCTGAAATCCACGTCTACTCCGCCTCGAAAGCCTAAATCTGCTACCATTTGCCCACCATATTGCTCGAAATTCTTGATGAAGAATTCTCGCAAGCCTTGAGAATATTCGCTACCCACATCGTAAAGGATCGCCGCCTTTTTCTTTCCCATCTCACGAGCGGCAAAAAAGGCGAGAACCTTTCCCTGGTAGGGGTCCGTGAAGCATATCCTGAAAGAATAGGGGCGAACCTTTCCGCTTTCGTCCACGGTAACCAAGGGGTTTGTCGCTACGGTTGCAATTTGCGATACACCGGCACGATTGACGATCGGAGCCGTGGCTATATTGATACCGCTTGTGTTCGCTCCTATGATGACGTGGACTTTGTCTTGTTCTATCATCCTTCTAACTGCGTTTACCGCATCTTCGGCTCTGGTGCGAAAGTCGTATGGAACGATCTCGATCTTAATTCCCTTTACGCCGCCTTTAGCGTTAATTTCTTCCGCCGCCAATTGAGCTGCCTTCACCTCAGTTTGACCATAAGCCGCCCAATCACCCGTTAGCGCCGCCAAATAACCGATCTTGACCGTTCCCTGAGCTGTTGCCATGCCAACAGCCAACAACACAATTGCAATTACAACGCCTACAAATAACCCCTTTCGCAAGGACGATCACCCCCGCTTAATTTCATAATATTTTTCCATCTTAGAAGCAACTATTCAGAATTATAAACAGGAGGTTTTATTTTGTCAATATGACATACTATTGCACTGACATAGAATGTACGTGAATTTGGGACTTTTCAAAATGATAGGATCAAATCAGATTAAATAAAGAGACATTTCTGTATGTATATTTGATTCTTTAGTCAAAACTACACACATTAAGCAAAATAAGAGAACCTAATCGCCAATTTTGCCATTTAAGCATAAATATAATAAGGACTTATACAATTAAACTTCTCAATTACATGTTATGGGGTGGCCGCATTTCTTCTATGTCATAAAGGCCGGATGATATGGAAAGAGTCGTGCTAATCTCGCATTCAAGTAAGGGCGCAAGGTAATTTGCACCTCCAAGGACGAGCATGTAGCCGCGAGTCCGATCCTTGACGCTCATTTGATACTTCGGGGGCATGAGGTACCCGATTTCAAAAAGGCCTCTCATGTTATCATTTCGGCAATTCTTGACGGCCTCTATCACGGTCTCATACATGAAAGAAGGAAATGTCTTTATGGCTGCTGTCACGCATCCTCTCCCAGTGCGCATAGCCGAAGTTACGTCGGTAAACCCTCCCCTTATCAAAAGCTCACCGGGGCTTAAAGTGGTCCCCGAGTGAGAGATGATGTCGACGAAGCCCTTGCCCTCATAATTTTGCAACCTAAAAAGTCCTGTAGCAATTGTCTCTATGTGCACACCACAACGTCTCAAAACTACATCGTAGTTTGCAGAAGAAAGGCAAAGGATCGCCTTTTGCCCCTCAGGGACCCTGTAATTCCATATCCGTCGGCCCCCCTCTAGTATAGCCACTAAAGGTGATACTATAACGTTGGAATTTGATATCTCCTTCAATAAGGATAATGCTTCGTCAAACCTTTCTTCTGGCACAGAAGTGATGTTTACGATGACTTTTCCCTTGTTGGCGCAAAGGTCGAGATCGCTTTTCACTATGAGCATTTCCGTCTCCATGGAAGACATGCCTATCCTGTCGAAGACAAAAATGGCCCTGGCCTCTTCACTTCCATCCGGAGTTAGCAAGACTCCCTTTCTCCCCAAGCGCGTTACCAAGCCGTCTTTTTCTAAATTAGATAAATGATAGCGAATGGTTCTGTCATCCAAAGTGAACCCGCATTTGGCCAACTGATCCCTTAACTCCACAGAAGTTAACGGATCTTCGGAAAAATAAAGACTTCTCAATATCTCTATAACAGTGGGAGGATACTCCTCTAAGTTATCGCCAATTCGTATTTCCACCACATACCATCTCCGTAAACATCAATATATAAAGCTAATCGGAGGGTGCCGGAAGCTGCGCCTGACGCCCTCCGATTATTTATACGATTTATAAAACAACGCTACAAGGATTCTCTGAAATAACCTGCGTTACATGCCTGAAATACGAAGTCACCTTAACTTAAGGGATATATTCAGGCAGAAATTTCTTTTCAAGCTCTCGATATTTGTTAAAGCCCACCAATTCCTTAAATTCAGCAAATGGGACAACTAGGTCAGTCCTTCCTTCGGCAATGCCATCTTTTATCACATCGAGGTAATTCATCATGCCCTTTACGGCTGCAAATAAAGGACCTACAGGAATGCTCACTCGAGCAACCCCCATTTCTTTCAGTTCATCGATATCTATGAGCGGAGTCTTGCCGCCGCTCACGGCATCAAACAGATTGATACTGATCGGCGCCTTAATTTCTTTTACCAGCCTTATTATATCCTCTCTGGTGCGCGGTGCCTCAATGAATATCAAATCAGCACCGGCCTCTGCATAAGCATTACCCCGCTTTATAGCTTCTTCTACGCCACTTACTGCAATGGCATCAGTTCTGGCGTTAACGACAAAATCGGGATCCAACTTCTTTTTGACTTCTATGCATGCCTTTATTTTCAACACCATTTCTTCCATTGGAATGATTTGCTTTCCCTCAAGATGTCCGCAGCGCTTCGGAAATACTTGGTCTTCTATATTCATGCCTGCTGCACCGATTTTAATAAACTCCTCAGTCACTCGCATGGCATTTACTGCATTGCCAAAGCCCGTGTCCGCATCGACCATGACGGGTATATTTACCGCATCTATGATGTTTTTAGAAAAGTTTAAGGCCTCAGCGAAGGACAAAAAAGCCATATCCGGAAGCCCCAAATAGGTCGCCGAAAGCCCAAAACCACTTACCTGACAAGCCTTAAATCCCGCACGCTCTATGAGCTTGGCAGACATTACGTCATGCGCGCCAGGACAAACAAGGGCTTTCTTTTCCATGATCATATTCTTTAATAGCGTAGACTTTTTCATGCTGATAACCCCTCCAGGTTGATTTTTTTATTCATCATTTTTTCAATTATTAACGTTACGACGGCAAGAGCCAGCCCCACCGAGGAGTACAAATGATCCGGGAATAGCAATAGCAATCCTCCAAGAAAAAATACGATCCTAAAAACAGGGTTTAACTTGTTCTTTATATGCCCGAAAAATCCGTAAGCCATAGAGATTGCTCCCAAAAATCCCGTCACAGCACAAATCAAGATCTCCATTGAAGCGCCTCGACCTACAAAGGCCGGATTCCACACGAAGAAGAATGGCATTATGAAGGCAACGGCACCCAGCTTCATCGCGTTAATTCCGGTTTTAAACCAATCTCCCTTAGAAATACCGGCCGCGACTATAGCTTGAGTACAAGTGGGAGGCGTAATCCCTCCGAGCAAAGACCAGTAAATGAAGAATAGGTGCAATGCTACCTCATCTGCACCAAGCTTTAGCAGTGGGGGCGCAAGGATGGAAAGGGAAAGTACATAAGTGGGAACGACGGGAAGCGATGTGCCAAGAAGAAAAGGAACGATTGTGCCGATCATGAGGGCGATGATGAAATTGTCTCTTCCAACTTCCATGATCAAACTGCTTATCTTTGGAGCGATGCCCGTTATGCCAACCATGTTGACCAAAATGCTCACAGATACCAAGATGGGAACGATCCTCGCAAGACTTACACCGCCGTCGTACAATGCATCAAGCATGTTGCGAAGACTTGCCCTTATCCCTTTCACCGGTATATCGGTTATAAGCATAAGTATTATGGTAGAAAGGCAGGTATAAAAACCCGCAGTGAGAAGCGGCCTTCCAACGGCTATCAATCCCAACAAAATAGCTATCGGAATTACAAGACAGGAAAGTCGCCTGAAAGTCAGTATATCTTTCCAATTCGGGATTTCGTCTTCCGGTATGGGAGCCAACCCCAGCCTTTCAGTCATAAATTGTACGCCGGCATAAATGCTAGTGTAATAAAGTACGCAAGGGATAATAGCATAACCTATGATCTTTAAATAAGATATCCCCAAAAACTCAGACATCATAAAGGCAGCGATGCTCATTATAGGCGGAGTTATGCCGCCGCCCGTCGAGGCAACAGCCTCAACGCCTCCGGCAAAGTCAGCAGGATACCCCAGTTTTTTCATCATTGGAATAGTGTAATTTCCAGTCACCGCGACATTTGCCACGCCGCTACCCGATATGCTTCCAAAAAGCGCGCTGGCCACAATGGCTGCTTTAGCAGGACCTCCACTCCATTTGCCAGTAAGGGCAAAGGCGATGTCTATAAAGGTCTTTCCTCCGCCTCCTGCAGACAGCAACGATCCGAATATTATAAAAAGCGAGATGAACGTTGCTGACATGGCTGTTACGCTTCCATATATACCCAACGGTGAGAAGTAAATAGAATTTACGACAAACTTCCACGACAAGCCCCTCAATTTCCACATGCCGGGGAATATATAACCGAACAGCGCATAAAATATCAACCCGATTACGATGATAGGAATGGCCCACCCGACGGCCCTTCTAGTGGCATCTAAAACGACGATGGCAAGCGCGATGCCGAGCAACAAATCGATTGTTCTTGCACTTCCGGGGTACATGTATATCTGAAGAGTCTTTAAATATATGTTTATATTCGCCGCAATGATGATGAGCAGTTCAACAATATCTAAAGTAGTTAACTTGTTTTCACGATATCTCTTAGAAAAGGGAAACACTAAAACGGCAAGCGACAATCCGATGCCGACATGGATAGCTCTCAGCTGCAAATCAAGCAAATGAAGGAATATGGGTACGGTTAACTGTACCACAGAAAGCGCGACTGCTGTCCAAAAAATGATGGAAGTCTTTATATCGGGAGCATCAATATTATCTTTAGTAGTCATGATAAACTGTTAATCCCCCTTTATTTTAGGCACATTTACGGCAGCCGACGAAAGTACTTAGAAATTAAAAATGTAACGTCGGCTGCCAAACCTGTCTTAGCTACTTCTGCCTACTTTTTGTACTCAGGTGGAATAAACCTTTCAGGGACTTCTACGCCCCTCTCTTGAGCATAACGTACCAAGCCTGCATGGGCGTAAATTTCTCCGCCGGGAGGAACGTTTTCAAAGAAATCGGCTACCGGGTCCCATCCCTTTATGGCAGGATATGCCGATGCTACTTCTTCGAGACCTTCGACATAAGCTTTTACGATCTCATATCCCACTTCTTCGGGCAACCTTGTTGAAGCTACGGCACCAACTATTGCACACTCTTCCACGACTGGTCCTACGTCAGGCAGTTGCTTAATTTTGCCCTTCGGTGTCTCCAAGAAAATCATGTAAGGATAGCGTTCCCTTATTTTTGCCACGTCGTCCTCGCTATATCCAATGACCGTGACGGGAAGAGTCAAGTTAACTTCGATCATTGAGGCATCTAAGCTGTCCAGTGGAGATGTCTTTTGCAATCCGACTATAGCGCCGTTTTTTAGGGCATCGATGGCATCGCCGTAAGCTGCGGGAATGAGCTGTATACCAGCACTCAAGAGTTCGTTGAACTTACGAATATACTCTGCCGATGCGGAACCGGGAATGCCGGGGCTGAATTTTTTGCCCTTCAGCTCGGTAAATGTGGTGACTCCTGAATCCTTCCTCACGTACAGGCGATCAGCGGTGATGTTGCGCATAAAAAGCCACCGGATGTCTCCCCACTGCTCTTTTTCAAAGGTATCCATGCCTTTTACCATTTGAAAAGCGGAAGGCAGGTCAACACATAGTGCGAAATCAAAAACCCCTTCCTTGATCTTACGCAAGTTGTCTAATGCTGCACCGCTTTCAATAACAGTAACCTGGATATCGTTTTCGGCCTTGTTTACCACATTTGCAGTCGCGACGCACCAAGCATATACTCCCGAAGTAGATGAAGTGCTTCCCATGTTGAGATAATGTTTCTGAGCCATCGCTGGCGAAGTTAAAAGAAGTGCGAACATAACAACGAAGACAATCCAAAATCCTCTCTTTCTCATACTTTCCTCCTCCTTTTAATATGATATTTTTATATTGCTTCCAAACTTAAGCAAAAAATCCTACCCTTTTAACTACCCTATAGCCTAAATGCTGTTTACTTTCATTTTTACAATTTTTTTATAAAGGACGATTATTTTTCGCCCGAATTAGATCAGATTAATTGGCTTTCTTGATAAAATCGCCGTGTTTCTTTAAAAATGACACCAATCCACCCTCTTTTAAGATGTCTTTCATGATGGCAGGCATCGGTTCCATTGAAATCTCTTTATTGCGGGTGACGTTAAAAACAATTCCTTTTTCTAGGTCAATCTCCAATTCGTCACCTTTGTTAATTTCATCCGTATCGCAAATCAAGGCTGGAAGTCCGATATTGATTGCATTTCTAAAAAATATCCTCGCAAAGGACTTCGCCAAAACAGCTGAAATGCCCGATTCTCTTATCGCAACGGGTGCTTGTTCTCTGGAAGAACCGCAGCCGAAGTTTCTTCCTGCCACGACTACATCTCCGGGTTTTACTTTTTTGTAAAAATCAGGATCGATATCCTCGAACAAATGAGTTGCCAGATCGCTTAAGTTTAACGTTTTGGTGTATTTGCCCGCTATAATGTAGTCAGTATTGATGTCATCTCCAAACTTGTGGGCCCGTCCTTTTAATGAAAAGTCGCTCATCTGTTATCACCTTTCTTTTAGATCGGTTCAGTGTAAGTATTTTCTCGGGTCAGCTATTTTCCCCTCGATCGCGGAAGCGGCACATGTCGCGGGAGAGGCCAAATATATATTTGATTTATTGTTTCCCATACGGCCTTTAAAGTTTCTGTTTGCGGTAGATATCACGTTTTCACCGTCTCCCGGGACACCTAAGTGGGTCCCCGGGCAAGGCCCACAGCCCGGCGGGATTATAGTAGCTCCTGCTTCGAGCAAGGAGGAAATGACGCCTTCTTTGGTTGCTTCAATCAAAATTCGCCTGGAAGCAGGACAAACGAGGAGTCTCACGTCCTTGTGAACACGACGGCCGCCTAAAATCGCCGCTGCTTCTTTTAAATCTTCCAGGCGCCCGTTGGTGCATGTTCCTATAAAGACTTGTTGAATTGGAGTGCCAATTGCATCTGTAATGGGGTGAACGTTGTCAACGGTGTGAGGAAAGGCGACTTGGGGTTCCAGCTTTGCCGCGTCAATGCGAAGGACGTCGATGAAATAAGCATCTTCATCGCTTTTCTGAGGAACAAAAGAGCGAGATGAACGATTGCGGACCCATTCAAGGGTTTTGGCATCGGGTGCCACTATTCCACCCTTTGCGCCAGCCTCTATGGCCATGTTGCACAAAGTCATCCTTTCTCCCATGGGCATGTCATCGATACATTCGCCAGCAAATTCAATGCAAAGGTAGTCCGCTCCGTCCGATTTTAATAAGCCGATAATATGAAGGATAAGATCTTTCGGATATACACCTTGCTGCAACTTGTTGTCTATTGCCAGTTTAATCGTATGAGGAACTTTCAACCATAGCTTTCCCGTTAGCAAAACACCGCTTGCATCGGTCGATCCAATGCCGAAAGAAAAAGCTCCCACCGCGCCGTAAGTGCATGTGTGGGAATCCGTCCCAAGGGCGATGTCGCCCGGAAGAACTAATCCTTTTTCTAACACCAGTTGATGGCAAATGCCCTCACCTACGTCAAAAAGCTGTATGCCTTGCTCCTTTGCAAAGCTTCGCAACATGTCATGCAAACCGCTGACTCTTTCGTTGGGGCTTGGCGTAGCGTGGTCCAAGACGAAAACGACTTTGGTCGGATCCCATACACGATCCTTTTCGAACTCCTTGAAAGCCTTTATGGCAAGGGGGCCCGTAGAGTCGTGACACATTAACATATCGACGGGCACTACGCAGAAATCTCCAGCCTTTACTTCTTCGCCTAGGTGCTTGGAAATGATCTTTTCCACAATCGTTTTTCCCACGTCTATGCACTCCTGTCGTTTTACTATCTTAAAATAAACGTTACGCGAGTCAAAGTACTGTACAATGATTAAAAAGGATTTAATGAAGAAAAATGTTTAAAGCATGCAAGATTGGAAATCAATTTCCATAAGTCAATAAAAAAATACCACGTATAAATTTTTTGTCAATAGCAAAACAACCTGTTCTTCGCAAATATATCTTAATGTTATAGGCGTTACTTGAGCTAACTGAGAAACAATAAATAGCTAAGTAAATAAATAATTCTTATATTACCTTTCCGGTTTTTATTTGCTCTCTCCGAGGCAGGATTTCAGGATTCATCATTTAAGAAAACCCCAATTAGTTTAATGATTCGTTCAAAGGAAAAGCCAAACAGGGTATGGCCAATTATCATAATGATGTTACTTTCTTTATAATGCTGTATGAAAGATACGGCAGAATTTTTTCACAATTTGTCTTCTCTTTGAATATTGACTAAATATAATATGCATGATAAGCTTTTTGCTGAGTGGAAATAGGTATCCGTTATTTATTACTTATGTACGAAAAGCATTACGACGCGATCGGAGGGATCGAATTGGAAAAAATTTCATTGTTAGTATCTACTGGGAACTTGGGCGATAACATCATCGAAGAGGGATCTTTCAACGAAGGGCTTAAGCGCCAAATTGATTGCTTTGCCGCAGACGCTGGGACTGCTGATGCAGGTCCAACATTCTTGGGCGCCGACATGCCTCACAACCCAATCGAGTGGGAAGAACACGACTTAGAGCTTCTTTTAGTGGAAAGCAGAAAAAGAAACGTTCCCATGATCGTCGGTTCATGCAGCACCACCGGGACCGATAAGACGGTTGACAGGTACGCAGATATTATAAGAAGGCTGGCCAAGAAACACAAGCTGGAACCCTTCAAAATGGCTTTAATTTACTCACAAGTCAACAAAGACGAACTCAAAAAAAGGCTAAAAGACATCGAACCTCTTGATGCCCCCTACGAACTCACCGAGGAAATCTTAGACCAAACTACAAACGTCACGGCATCCATGGGCGTAGAACAAATAATTCATGCCTTGGAGCAAGGCGCAAATGTAATACTGGCAGGCAGAGCCTGTGATGACGCCGTTTTAGCCGCTTATCCCATCTTTAAGGGATTTCCCAGGGGCATAAGCTTGCACATGGGCAAGGCGGCGGAATGTGCATCCTTGGTTTGCTGGCCTCAGATGGTCAAAGAGTCCATCATAGCGACCGTCACCAAGGAATACTTCTCCATCGAACCGATGCACCCGGCGCAACGTGCAACGCCTCACAGCGTCGCCGCTCACTCCATGTACGAAAGGACAAACCCCTTTGTGCAAGGTGTGCCTGGTGGCATTCTTGACATGCACGAATGCGAGTATGTGGCGGAAACGGACCGCATCACTAGAGTTTATGGCAGTAAATTTCTCCCTTCACCCGATGGCTCTTATAAAGTTAAACTTGAAGGGGCCGGAGAGGTAGGCTACAGGGTTTACCATTTGGTAGGCATAAGGGATACAAGGGCCATAGCTAACATAGACCAGATCTTAAAAGATACTCGAGCAAAAGTTTCCGATATAATAGGCCCCCACAGAGACAAAGACTACGATCTCTACTTCCATGTTTACGGCAAAAACGCGATCATGAAAGATTTTGAACCTCAAGAACAAATTACAAGCCACGAACTTGCCATCGTCATAGAGGCCATATCTAAAGACGAAGAGTTGGCCACTTCCGTCGCGAAGTGTGCGAAATTCCGTTTCTTCTACATGAGCTATCCGGGACAGATGAATGCATCTGGAGGATCAGTCGCTTTGTTGACGGACGAACCTCTATATCCCAGGAATAAATGCTACAGATGGACGATAGACCATCTCTTGCGCTTAGATGATCCTTTGGATGACAAGATATTCAGGTTTTCCTTTGAAACAGTAAGGGGAAAGTAAAAATGGGCTCGGCCGTTAACATAAAAGATACGCTGCTTTGTAAATTAGCCGATTATTACGCGTCGATTTCGTACGATGACATCCCGCTTGAGGTTATAAATAAGGCCAAACGTTCGTTAGTCGACTTATTGGGCGAGCTTGCCGCCGGTTTTTTCGTCGGCGAATTAGCCAAAGCGGTTAATCCTTATCTTGTAGAACTTGGCGGCAAAGAAGAATCGACGTTGCTTTGCATTGGCAAAAAGATGCCTGCCATGAACGCAGCCCTTGGCATGGGTGTAATGTCTCACGCCATAGAACTCGACGACGGACACAGATGGGGAACGTCACATCCTGCCGTGGCCATAATACCTGCCGTTTTGGCAATGGCCGAGAGGGAAAAAAGCTCCTTCGCCGAAATTCTTTTAGCCATAGTCATCGGTTACGACATGATGCTTCGAGCGGCAAGAGCGATAAACCCTGCACACCTTAAAAGAGGATTTCACTCAACGGGAACGTGTGGAGCTCTCGGAGCTGCAGCGGCATGCGCGAAACTTTTAGGATTGGATTCGACGGAAACGGCATACGCCATATCCATGGGAGGCCTTCAAAGCGCAGGATTACAAGAAATGCTTCACGACCATCCGGGCGTAAAGCCGCTTCAACCGGGAAAGGCTGCTGCTGCAGGTGTCCTTTCAGCCGACCTGGCGAAGCGCGGAGCAAAGGCTCCGAGAACTCTGTTTGAGGGTGAACACGGTTGGCTCAAGGCAATGTGCGACTCGGATTATTCCGAAGAAGCCCTGGTTGGTGATCTGGGCTCGCGATTTGAGATTCTTTACACCTACACGAAACTTTATCCAACTTGCAGACATTGTCATGCCGCCATAGACCTGGCACGAGAAGCCAGGGAAACGCTGTACTGTGACCCGGCAGATATAGAATCCATCGAAGTCAAAACTTACAGGCTTGGCATCGTGGAAGTTGGCCGGATACAGGTGCCAAAGACCCAGCAAGAGGCTATGTTTAGCCTGCCCTTTGCCGTAGCAATAGCGTTGACTCGAGGAAACGTCACGCTACAAGACTATACACCTGAGACGTTAAGTGATCCGAAGCTCATCTCCTTGGCAGAAAAAGTTCGTGTAATAGAAGATGAAAAATTAAATGACCTGTACCCCGAAGAAAGGGGTGCTCACATGAAAGTAGTTTTAAAGGACGGAAGAAGCTTTGAAAAATACATCCCCGTTGCCAAGGGAGAACCGGAAAATCCGGTAAGCGACGGAGACCTCAAGGAAAAATTAGAAGCAATGTTATCACCTTATTATCCGAAAGAGTTTTTAGAGGACCTATGGCAAATAGTGATAGAAAAAGAGACTGAAAAGCAGAGTTTCGATGATATCATTGAACACTTTGGGAGGTATTGTTCATGAAGACAAAAAATATTTGTGATTTGGCGCGAACTGTAAGGAGCAAAAATGCCGGAAGCTTCATGATAACCCTTGAAATCATATTCGACGATAGGGAAATTTACGAAAAGGTCAAAAAAAGCGGAGTCATCACCAGGGAAGCGATAGCTAAAGCTTATAACGTTGAACCTGAAAAGATCTTAGATTTCATGTTCTTTGATCCCGGCATGGGAATTAAAGCCAACTATCGACGTCCGATAGCAAGTGGCGGCCCGTCTGAAACTGACGTTTACGGCTGTCAGCAGTATGCTCCCCTCTTTTCGCTTGAAATACCCTGGGAGGAGTAACAATGAGCAAGACCATCGCCGAAACTTTGGCAGATTTCATACATGACGCAACTTACGAAAATTTGCCAAAAGAGGTTATCCATCAGGCTAAACGATGCCTGATGGATACTTGCGGAGCCATCATAGCCGGAAGTTTTCACTCAAAGTCCGGCAAGGTCGCGCAAAGTTACGCAAAGACTCTGGAAGAGCCACAAACCGCAACCATAATAGGGACCACCCTAATGCGGTCTCCTCAAACGGCTGCCTTTGCAAATGGCATCGCAGCACACGCCCTTGAGCTGGACGACGGCTCAAGGCATGCGACCTACCATCCGGGGTCCTCCATCGTACCGGCGTCGCTTGCCATATGCGAGGCCGAAGGAAAAACTGCTCAAGACTTGATCACCGCTATAGCGGTTGGCTATGAGGTATCGATAAGGATCGGAAAGTCGATGAACCCTCACCACTACCTTCGAGGATTCCATCCTACAGGAACGATTGCTCACTTTGGCACGGCAGCTGCCTGTAGCAAAGTCTTAGGCCTTAACATCGAAGAAATAACCAATGCCCTAGGGCTTGCCGGAAGCTTGGCCTCTGGCATAAATCAATACGAAATTGACGGTTCTCTGGTAAAACATTTACATCCAGGAAACGCGGCAAGAAACGGAATCTTGACTGCACTATTGGCCAAGGAAGGCCTAACAGGTCCAAAGGGCATAATCGAGGGACGCCTTGGTTTTTGCCACTGTTTTTCCGATGAATACGATATTTCTTCCATCACGGAAGGTTTAGGAGCCCAATATGATATATTATCCATTTACTTCAAGCCTTACCCATCCTGCAGATACGTCCATTATGCCAACGAAGCCACTTTAAACATCCTGAAGGAACATCCCTTGACCCCAGATGACATTGACCAAATCCACATCCTAACGCACAAAAACGCCAAGCAGGGCTCTGACATCCCCGATTACCAAACGGTCTTACACGCACGCTTGAGCATCCAGTACGGAATAGCTTCCATATTAGTCAGGGGCAAGGCGGGGCTTCAAGAATACACAGAAGATGCGATAAAAGACCCGAGGGTGCGCGAAATTGCAAGGAAGATAACCATAGAAATCGATCCTGAAATTCAAAAGCTCTATCCAAATCCCAGGAGCATGATCGTAGAAATCAAAGATAAAAAGGGCAATGTCTATTCTTCTCGCGTGGATTATCCAAAGGGAGATCCCGAAAATCCCATGACAGACGATGAATTGATCGAAAAATTCGTCGATGTGACAGGACAAGTCATCTCGAAGGAAAGTCAAGCCAAGGTCATAGAAAATACGCTACGCATTGCACCTGACGCCAGGGTCAAAGAAATGATGAAGCTTTTTAGGTTTGAAGCCTGAGAGCATGCAGAAGAGTCCTTCTTAAACGATTAACTGATAACTTTTAACTTTGCGCTGCCGAAGCAATAACCGACTTGCAAACTTTAAAAGGCTTGCAAGCAATAAATTTCAATAATTTAATAATAAAGAGGGGGAAATGATATGTCAGAAAAACAAACAATGAGCCGACGACTATCCGAATTCGCAGTCAATCTAAAATACGAGGACATTCCTTCCGAGGTAATGGAACACCTTAAAAACGTCGTACTAGACGGCTACGGATGCGGACTTTTCGGATCCACCACTCCATGGATGAAGATCTACAAAGACGTCTTAACTGCGAGAACGGATCGAAAAGAAGCGTCTTTATGGGGAACGGGCGAAAAAACTTCGGTTACGGCTGCCATGATGATCAACGGATCGGCCATAAACTCCTTCGAGCTGGACGATACGCATACAGACGGGATAATCCACGTTTCCACAGGTGTTTTAGGATGCGTTACCTCCTTTGCCGAGATGCTTGAAAACGTAAGCGGAAAGGACTTTTTGGTTGCTACAGCCCTGGCCTACGAGATAGCCTGCCGCGTAGCCGCCCCGATCGGCATGGAGCTGGCCCACCAAGGCTTTAACAATACCGGAACGACATGCGTATTTGGTTCAACAGCCGGAGTAGGAAAACTGCTCGGATTAAACGCAGAACAAATGCAACATGCCATGGGCATTGCTGGAAACTGGGCAAGCGGCTTGCAAGCGGTACAGTTCGCGGCAATGGCAAAAAGAATTGTGCCTTCTAAATCTTCCGAAGGTGCAATCGTTGGAGCCTTGCTTGCAAAAGAAGGCTTTACCGGCATCGAAGACGTCCTAGAAAACGAATTCGGCGGATTTTACCACTGCTTCACCGATAGGATATATGACGAAGAGCGCACCTGCGGGGACCTTGGCGATCGTTGGGAACTCATGGGAATTGGCCTGAAATTCTACTCCACTTGCAGAAGCAAACATACGACGATAGACGGCTTGAGGAAATTCAGGGCAGAGCACCCGGACATAAAGCCTGAAGACATTAAAAAAGTTGTTGTTCACACGACATCTATAACCCGAAAATACTCCGTTGACGTAGACGACATCAAAAGCGTAGTTTCTGCACAGCTGAGCCATCCTTACGTATGTGCAGTTACGCTCTTAGAAGGAAATGCCTTTATCGACCAATTTACCGAAGACAAGATCAAAGATCCCAAGATACTGGAGTTCGCAAGAAAGGTAGAAGTCATTGACGATCCTGAGATAGAAAAATTACCAAGGGCACTGCGCTACACCGTAAAGATAGACATCCATCTAAATGACGGACGCGTATTCAACCTGGAGGTAAATTACCCCAAAGGGCATCCCAAAAATCCCTTTACAAAAGAAGAGCTCCTATGGAAGTTCAAAACTCTGGGCTACAATGCAATCCCCAACGACAAAAAACTCGATGAGATTGCCGATACGCTATTTAACCTCGAGGAAGTTGAAAACGTCAGAGACTTTGTGGATCTTTTAAGAAAAGATTAGCTTAAAAATTTTGGCAAAAGAGGATTACTGCTCTAAAGATACATACTTACAATACGAATATTTTAAATTATCTATTTAGCGATTTATACGGTATAGACGTGGTTTTTTCATAATTTACCAAAGAACAATCCTCTTTTGCCATCCTAAACCCAGGAACAATACAAATTGATGTAGGCCTAATTTTTGGGTGCTCACGAATATCCAAATATAAGGAGGGATAGGAATTGAAGCGAAGGAAGGTTCTTTTATTAATTGCAACATTTGTTTCCCTCTGTCTGCTCGGAGCAACGTTGGGTTATGCAGCAGACATGGTAATTTTGGAAGGTAGCCCCTCAGAAGTAGGCGCCAAGTGGGGGGAAATTAATCGTGATTCTATCCTTGAAGCATATAACTCCTTCATGACTAAGGCAGAAGGCAAAGAAGAACAACTTAGACGCTTCGCCAAGCTTTCGATAGACCTCTCAAAAGAGATTAAATGTTCGTATTGGATAGAAGAACTGAACGCGATTGCCGATGCAGTTGGAATCGATAGGGAACTTTACATAGCTTTTACCTTTGGAAGATACAGGGACCTTGCCCTTTTATACGAAAGCTCCGGATGCACTTCCTTCGCCATAGCTCCACCGGCGACCAAAGGTGGACAGATAATTTTTCATAAGACAAGGGAAACCGCTAAGGATTTGCAGTCTGCCTATCTCAAAAAAATTACCAGCGTTCCAAAGGGAGATAAAAAACCTTACAAATTCTTTGGCTCTATGGGTACGGCAGATACGGGAGTGTCATTCTTTGTAAATGAGAAAGGACTTGCCGGAGGTGCCGACGTGCCTGCGCAATGGCAACACAAGGAATGGTACGTAGGAGAATACGAAGGAGAGTTTCCCCATGTAGATCCCCCAAAATACGATGGATTTATGAATCACTACGTCCCTCGCTACATAGCAGAACACTGCAAAGACGTCGATGAGGCCAAGGCGGTCATGCATTCCTTTGCCGAAAAAGGATACCTGGCCAGCGG
>NZ_CALETC010000134.1:0-1463 GCF_937920065.1 Acetomicrobium mobile | reverse complement strand
CACTCATAGCCCAACCAGTAGCGCAGTAAATAGGGATGTTTCATCGCTTCAAATATATACTGGATCGTTTTGGCCGTCGCCGTCCAGGGTGGCTATTATGTTTCCTTTGGCTGCGCGAAAGCCATACTATAAAGCGGCTGACTGTCCCGCATTTGCCACAAAGGATATGATTCTATGTCTGGGCCTTTCTCCTGCTAATTTGCTTAAAACCTCGAAGCCCCCGTCGGTGGATCCGTCGTCGACCCATAGACACTCCCAATCCCATGTTATGTCGCGAAGTGCCTCTTCGATCTCGTCGGCCAAAGGCAGTATGTTAGACTCTTCGTCTTTTATGGGGATGACGATCGATATTAAATTGCGCTGTTCTTTTAAATCCCTATTCATGTTCGCACCTGTTTTTTGTAATACTATCACCCTATATCCTCATTAAGTATATGGAATTTACGGAATCAACAATTTTACGACATCTTGATGAGGTTTTGATGAAGATAGTCCCAGCTTAAAGAGTGAACCTTGGACATCCTTGGACTATCGGTTTAGCACCTTGACTATTAGTAGATTTAGCTGTAATCTCTTGCTCAAGGCAATTGTTTAAAGAGGGATTGAGGTGGTATTCGCATGAAGCGATGGATGGCATTGGGAATGTTGATAGTTGCCGTATTTACCGGTACGTCAGCGGCACAGGAGATAACGGATTGGTCAGAGCTTACGGATAAGGCGTTGCCTGCAATCGTAACTGTCATGTCCGCCGGCGAAGAGGGGGCAGAAAACACGCCCCTAAGCTCAGGTTTCATCATAAGCGGAGACGGCAAGGTAGTTACCAGCTTTAATGCTATCGCCGGCAAAAGGAATCTGCTGATACGACGCAGCGACGGTTCCTTTTTGACCGTTAAAGGCTTTGTTGCAGCCGATGCCGACAAGGGTTTGATAATACTTCAGGCAGAGGGGAACAATTTGCCCTTAATATCCCTTGGCGATTCCGATAAGGTCAAGTTGGGAGAGGCAATTTGCGTCATTTCTTCAATGCCGTCTGCGGCAGGCCAGATAAGCACCGGAGTCGTAAGCGCCTTTCGAGAGTTAAAGAGCGGACTTAAAACGTTACAAATCACTACACCCGTTACCAAAGAAAGCATCGGTGCGCCGGTCTTTAACAAGAAGGCAGAGATCATAGGTATCGCCTCCTTTTGTCCCCTAGAGGGAGGGCAGGTCGTAAGCATAGCCATTCCTTCTAACGTCGCAAAGGAGCTTTTAAAAGGAGCCAAGGCAGAGGTACAACCCTTGTCAGGGGATTCCTTTGCGCCCTTTGCGCTTGCCACTGCCCAAGGCGAATTGTACAAAACCTATAAAGAAGCCATCCAAACGCCTCAACCTGGCGAAAAAGATCTTGTAAAAGCACTTTTGAGGATTGCTGAGGCGATGGCAAGGGCGGGCCAGACCGATAGTGCCCTCGGAACTTTCAGCAA
>NZ_CALETC010000133.1:0-2788 GCF_937920065.1 Acetomicrobium mobile | reverse complement strand
CTCATGATCTAGCATCAAGTGAATTAAATTCTGTTTAGGGATCACAACACCCTGTTTACCAGTCAAGCCGCGTAGTTTGCAGTACCTGAAAAATCCCTCGATCTTTTCGTTTACCCCTCCAATGGGTTGGATGTTTCCAAATTGATCTACCGAACCGGTGACCGCGATGCCCTGTTTGAGCGGGTAACCAGAAAGAGACGATAGCAAACAATACAACTCAGTCGACGAAGCACTATCGCCTTCTATTTCCTCATAAGTTTGTTCGAAGGCAATCCTTGCTGATAAGGTTAAAGGCATGTCCTGGGCGTATTTTTTGCCTAGGTAGCTTGAAAGTATCAGTAAACCTTTGTTATGAATGGGCCCTGTAAGTTTGACCTCTCTTTCAATGTTAACGACCCCTTCTTGTCCCATATAGACGTTGGATGTAATTCTTACAGGATGACCAAAAGTATGATCCCTCATGCCTATAACGGTAAGCCCATTTATCTGTCCAACCTTTTCGCCATCGGCTTCAATGCGAAGGATCCCATCCTCAAAGGCCTTGAACATACGATCTTCGATTAGACTAACTCGATAGCGCATCTCGCTAACTGCCTTTCGAACGTGTGCGGCTTCTACTATATCTTTGTCCTCCTCTTTGGCCCAAGCCGTTGCCTCAACCAATACCTCCGTTATTTTATTCATTTGCGTTGTCATTCGGTGTTGGTGATCTGCCAATCGAGAGGCGAATTCTATTACTTCACCCACCGCCTCCCTGTCAAAGGGAAGCAAATTTTCCTGTTGCGTGTATTCTGCTACAAAGGTAGCCATATCATATTCAGTGGCTTCGTTTCGTGGCATATCGACGTCAAAGTCCGCCTTTATTTTAAAAAGTTCGGAAAATTCCTTATCATACAAGCTCAGTAAGTAATAAATTAACCGAGTACCCACGATCACAACTTTGATGTTTAACGGAATTGGCTCGGGTCTCAAGGAGGAAACGGGTATAAATCCGAGTTGTTCTCCCAAATTTTCTATGGTCAACTGGTCATCCTTAAGGGTGCGCTTTAGTGCATCGTAAGAGAGGTACTGCCTTAGTAATTCCTCTGCTTCAAGGATTAAGTATCCGCCATTTGCTCTGTGAATCGCACCAGCAACTATTTTTCTGAAGTCTGTATAAAGATGGCCTTGTCTGCTTTCATATTCCACCTTGCCCATTAGATTGTAATAAGTGGGGTTAGATTCCCTAACCACCGGCGCGCCTTCGTCGGGGTCGTTACTGACAAAGACATTTACCATATATTTTCCAAAATCCACTTCTATGCTTTCATCCCTCGCGGCAGCAACGAATATGTTGAAGTTTTTGATCACGTCTTCCTCCATGGAATCGAGCCATTTCGACAGCTTTTCCGACTTTGTGTACTTTTCCTTGACCTCATATAAAAGGGGACTTATGGCGTTACGGGAGATGTTTCTTTCTAGCTCTCTAATCCTATCCTTTAGTCCCTTCTCGAGATCTCTTATCCTTCTTAAGGTATCCAAGGTGTATTGGGATATCTTTTCTGATATCTCTTGTAACCTTTTTTGTTCTTCATCTGAAAGGGCCTCAAACTCTTCTTGCTGCATTTCTCTGTGCACTACCTTGCCTTCTTGCTCAATCTTGACTAGCGGTATGTTTACGAAGCCTTGTGGGGTGCGCTTTATGATGAACCCGTTCTGTTGAGCTATATTTCTTAAACGTTCCATTAATTCGTTAACTTGCTCTTGAAATTCCTTGACAAGTTGAGCCTTTGCATCCTCGTACTGACTATCCTCAAAAGCCTTACTTAAGGTCGATTTAAGCTCCTCGATAACTTCCGTTATCGATTGGGCAAACCTTTTGCCTTCTCCCGCGGGCATGTTTACTGCCATTGGCGAGCTGGGATTATCGAAATTGTGCATATAAAGCCAATCATCTGGAGCAGGCAGTTTTTTTGCCCTCGCTCCAATTTGCCTCATGGCATAGGTCATGCGGCCGCTTCCGGGATTGCCCACCACAAATATGTTATACCCTTTCTTGTTGAGCGACAATCCAAAGGAAACCGCCTTTGCCGCCCTTTCTTGACCTATTAGTCTATTATCGCTAACGAGATCTGCTGTGGTGGTAAAGTCAAACTTTTCAATAGATGATTTAAAGCGGAGCAACTCCTTAGGCACTCTTTTTTCCTCTATCAATGATGACATGTATTTTAACCTCCTTTAAGCTTCAAGTTTCTTCAACTGCTGGAAGTTTCTTCAACTGCTGGAATTGGTGGAATCAGCTATAATGCCCCCGCCCATGACGACTTCTCTATCGTAGATTACCAGCGATTGACCGGGTGCGACGCCCCAAAGGGGGGATTCAAGTGCTTCCACTGTAAATTCGTGCTTGTCAAGGTGGGACAATACAACAGGTTTGGGTGTCGTTTTATACCTGTGTTGTGCTGTATATGCTTCCCCGATTTTGGGTCTTTCAAGCCAGTGAGGGCAAAGGCATTTTATAGTTCGCCTGTATAGATCTGTTTTCCTACCAACTATTAAAGTGTTATCATGCTCTTTAACGCTTAATACATACCACGGCCCGTTAGATAATCCCAATCCTTCCCTTTGTCCAACTGTATAAAAGACTGCTCCTTCATGGTATCCGAGCAAATCGCCTTGCGAGGATATTATGGGACCTTTTTTTGCCTTTATCTTGGCAGAGATGAAATTCCTTAAAGTTTTTCGCTCGCTTAAGAAACATAGGTCTACACTTTCTCGGACATCGCTGAACATGTCTCCAAAGATCCCT
>NZ_CALETC010000132.1:0-1433 GCF_937920065.1 Acetomicrobium mobile | reverse complement strand
TCATATAATTTAGTATTTGAAGTAAAACTCCGGGGTCAGGGTATGACTTGTGTTCAAATACGAAGTAAAGCTGTCCTTTTGTGTCTGATATTTTGCATTCCACGGCTATGTCCATGTAGTACTTGTTGTAGCCTTTGATCTTTTCTGTGGGAATGAGTTTCATTTCCTTTAAATCTATTTGACTTGAAAGCTCTATTGGCAGGAATTCCTTTATGAATTGTCTTACGTTTGCTTCGTCAGACATTACCCTTTTAAAGAGCCTGTCGTGGGGGTCTTTGGGCGTTAGGTCGTCTTTTGGCAAAGGTGAGGCCTCCTTTGGTTGAAGATGATTTTAATACAGCAATCAAGGCATGAAAATGCTAAAAGCTGGCACATGGTGCATCGTTTGCTGATGATATCACGAAAAGATGCCGAACGTAACTTGATCTTTAGTCTATATTTAAGCCTTAGTTGCATTTAAAGGAAAATTAGGCATTTTCCGTCAGCTTTGTTAACTTTTGAATTAAAATTCAAGATTAAAGATCCGACCCCAGAGTTCCCCACGACCCCAGAGTTCCCCAGAGTTTACGATATGCAATCCCACGAAAGCGGCGTCCCAAATTTTATGTCCCGTGCGGATTTTCGGCCTAAAACTTCCTTTAAAAATTTGGGAGGGAGGCCATAGCCGGGGCGGATGGAACGCACGTTTTCTTCGGTAAAGGTTTCGCCGGCCTTCATGTCCTTTACCACAAACAAGGACCGTCTAAAGACCCTGCTTTGCGTTTCCTTTTCGCTAACGCCGTAGTAGACCCTGCCCAAGGCCTTCTCGACCGTCCTTACGGCATCGATCAAAGCCTTAAGCTCGTGAGGTTCTATGGAAAATGCCCTGTCAGGGCTTGGGATATCGCGAGACAATGTAAAATGCTTTTCTATTATGCAGGCTCCGACGGCAACGGCAGCAACGGGCACTTCTATGCCCAGGGTATGGTCGGACAGCCCTACGGGTACGCCAAAGCCCTCGGCCATGTGAGGTATCGTGCGCAAATTCATCTCCTCAGGGGGCGCCGGATATGCGCTGTTACACTTAAGCAGAGCAATTTGCGTCGCTCCTGCCCCTTTGGCCGCAGTTACGGCTTCATCTATTTCCGCTAAAGTGGCCATGCCGGTGGAAATTATCAAAGGCTTTCCCGTTTTGGCCATCCTTTCGATCAAGGGGATATCGACGATCTCAAAGGAGGCCACTTTGTGGACGGGGACGTTCATTTCCTCCAAAAAATCCACGGCCGTCGGGTCGAAGGCCGTGGAAAACAGGTCAAGTCCTATATCGTTTGCTATCTCCTTTAGCCTAGGCTGCCATTCCCAGGGCATATAGGCTTCGGAATAAAGGTCGTAAAGGGATTTGCCCTCCCAAAGGCTGCCGGATTTATGACAAAACAAGGAGGAATCTGATTTAA
>NZ_CALETC010000131.1:0-1211 GCF_937920065.1 Acetomicrobium mobile | reverse complement strand
AACTGTCTTGAAGATTTAAAGGTGGGCATGGAAGAGATCATCGAGGCCGTAGAACGGGGATTTAAACTTAAAGGAGAAGGCAAAGTGGAACTTCCCGCCAAGATTGGCATACACCCTAGAAAGGATTCTTTTATTCACGCCATGCCATGCTACATCGGAGGAGAGATAGATGCCTCAGGTATCAAGTGGGTTGCTGGATATCCTTCCAACCAAGAAAAGGAGCTCCCTTATCTAAGTGGCGTAATGTGCCTTAATGATAGCGAAAC
This sequence comes from Acetomicrobium mobile, assembly GCF_937920065.1. Taxonomy (NCBI): domain Bacteria; kingdom Thermotogati; phylum Synergistota; class Synergistia; order Synergistales; family Acetomicrobiaceae; genus Acetomicrobium; species Acetomicrobium mobile. The sequence continues at coordinate 945 of NZ_CALETC010000131.1, read as the reverse complement.
GGGGTTGGTAAAGGCTATAATGGATGCTTCCTGGATAACTGCTTATCGCACCGGGGCAGCTTCTGCCGTGTGTGCCAAATACCTGGGTGACCCCGACTCAAAGGTGATCGCAGTGATAGGTTTAGGTGTGCAGGGAAGGATGAACCTCGTGGCCTTAATGGAAGTCTTTAAAAAGATAAGGGAAGTCAGGGTGTATGACATTGTATCCCCGCAAATGGAACGTTACGTGAAGGACATGTCTGCTTTGTACAAGGAATGCCAGTTTGTTGCCTGTAGTGACCCCAGAGAAGCAGTTATGGGAGCAGACGTCGTCGTGACCTGTACGCCGATCGTCGAAGATCCGAAAAGATATATTTGTGCCGAGTACTTGAAGGAAGAAGTATTGGCAATTGCCGTTGACTACGATTCGTCCTTTTGCGCTCCCGTAATGGCAGAGGCCGATGTTTTCGTTTGCGACGACAGAAATCAGTATTTATGGACCCAGGAACAAGGAGTTTATTTCCAAGATGGATATCCTGCGAAAGATGGGATATACGCAGATGTGGGCGAACTTTGCGCCGGCTTAAAGGATCCTGTGAGAAAGGGACGTCGAGGTGCGGTCCTGATGGGGATTGCAAGCCATGACCTGATGACATCCCTTTTGGCTTACGATAAAGCCATGGGTAAAGGTATGGGTGAGTGGTTTGAAATTTAAAAAACAAGATTAACGAAGGCAGCTAATTGCAATTGTCATCTCTAAATTTGAAAAGGCCTATTTGTTGGTGAAACCAAAAATATGAAATTACGTTTTGTATGGCGAGAGTGCGAAGGTCGATCGATAGCACCCTCGCCATAAATGTTTTCCCTCAAGTTTTTATGTAACTATGAGATTTACGAATTCGAACTTAAGCGTATCGACCAACCCTCTATTGGTTATTCGTAGTTCCGGTAAAACCGGCAGGGAAA
>NZ_CALETC010000130.1:0-1785 GCF_937920065.1 Acetomicrobium mobile | reverse complement strand
CCTGGCGGTGAAATCCTGTATGGTCTGTCGCAATATGAAGAGGACAAGCTTATAGCTAAATCTAATGGCACGATCGAGCGATATAATGAACCTCAATTTGATCAGGAAGCGGAAAGCTCAAAGCCTGGCCCGAAACCAAAGGCTAAGAGACCTAGCGCTAGCCGCAAAAAAGAAGAATAATGGCAAACTTTAAGGATTTTGTTAAACGTGATTTGGAAACTTTCATAAATCTTGACGAGTTTGCTGAAATACATCATATCGATGGCATGCCCGTGAAGTCCATTATAGACAGCGACGTTTTGCAGATTTATAGCAATGTGAAGGCCGAGCAGTATGATGGAGTCTATCGTAGTGTTTTAGCTCTCTACGTTAAGGAAGATGATCTTGGATATCGTCCCGTTAGAGACCAACACCTTGATATCGATGGATCTATTTATATCGTGGACGAGTGCTCTTCGGAGATGGGCATTCTGAAAATTGTGCTTGGGGTGGCAGAATCATGACGATCGAGGTAAGGGAAGAGCAATTTGAGCGCGCCAAGCTTGTTTTAAGCAACGTCCCAAAAGGAATAGAAAGGGCAATGGCATCAGCAATAAACAGAGCGGCTCAAAGTGGCAGAACAGAAGCGGTGAAAAAAGTGCGAGAGCGCTATATCGTAAAAGCATCGACTGTCCGTGAACCACTTAAAATTGAACGTGCCAGCTCTTCTTCCCCTATTGCCATATTAAGAGCTGTAGGCAGGGTGATCCCGCTTTCTAAGTTCAAGATTCGCCCATCCAAGCCTACGCCAGGCAGGTCTAAACCAGTAACTGCGACGGTAATCAAGGGCAAAGGTGGCACTATACCTAAAGCGTTTGTTGCCCGCATGCCAGCAGGCCATGTTGGCGTATATCGCAGAAAGGGCAGACCGAGGCTGCCTATCATGGAACTGTATGGTCCTTCTGCCCCTCAAATGATCGGGAATGAAGAGGTTATGCGAGCACTCGAAGAAAAGGCTCAGCAGACGCTTGATGAGCGTATGGAGCATGAGATTACCAGGCTCCTGGAGGGGATAAAATGAGCAGCCCTGTAGATTTAATTGACTCTATTTGCGATTTTTTGCGCAACTCTACAATCATGAACATGGACTTGGCTACCAAAAAAGATGAAGAGAAGGCTCTACAAGTTATAGCTGGGTATCTGCCACCCAAAAAATCAGTGCCTGACCCCGACTTTCCATTTGTGATCGTACGTATTGAAAGCTTTGAAGATAAGTTAGAGGGCGCAACCGCAAATATCAGCATGGTAGTCGGAACATATTCTGAAGATGCGCAAGACGGCTGGCGTGATGTAGTAAATATTGCAACAAGAATATGGTCAGAGTTATTCAGAAAGCGCGTTGTGGCAGGTAAATACCGAGTCGAATATCCATGCAAATTTATTTTGCCGGAAGAGCAACCCTTTCCTCAGTGGATCGGGATGCTTTCAACTGTATGGACGATAGCGCATCCGATTGAAGAAATTTTAGAAAGGGAGGTAGTGATCGATGGCGAGTTCTTCAGGTAAGGGGAAAAACATGCGGTTTAAGGCGTTCGGCCAAGTTAAGGTCGAGCGCCTTATTTATTGCGGGCCTAATCTACCTGGGGGCAAACTGACGAAATACAGGGTGTTCAAGGGCGGTATTCCAGAATATCTGAATGATGTGATCGCCAAATGTCCTGAGATAAAACGTCTGTTTGTCCCAGTAGCTGACTTGCAAATAACAGAAAATGCAATTAGCACGAAAGGAACACCTCAACAGCTTGC
>NZ_CALETC010000129.1:0-2182 GCF_937920065.1 Acetomicrobium mobile | reverse complement strand
ATGAGGCCAAGGCGGTCATGCATTCCTTTGCCGAAAAAGGATACCTGGCCAGCGGGAACAGGGGCACGAACTACCTGTTCGTCGATGCCAACGGCAAAATTCTTCAAATAGCCGATAACTGCTACAAAATCATTGAAGAGCAAGTTAATCCTTCCCTTAAAAAAGATGGCAAGGAGTATAAGGGAATCTACTTTACAGTCTCCAGAGTGAACGACTACGGATCACCGGAGGATGCGCTCATCTCAAATTACGGCAACATCACAATTGAATTGGCCAACTCCCCGAAAGTATCAAAACATCCGGCAATGTGGAATTTTGAGAGGGCTCAATCGAGCACAACAATTTTGATCGATCCCGAATATCCTGAAACTTTAACGACCATTTTCGTGACGCTACCAGCCTATGGATACTCCATCCCGTTTTTAATGGGAGCTAACGCTACTCCCCGTGCACTCATGGACGGCACTGTGTATGAAAAACAAAGAACAAGCTTTGAATACAGCGAATTTTACGAGGCTGGCATCAACGATATGTGGAGAAAGTTCATATATGGCGTGAGGGCTCAGCTAAAGGAAGGAAAAGACGTACAAGAAGAACTGAATGAAAACTTCCTAAAAATGGTCAATTTTGTCTTGTCAATGAACGAGTAGTAAAAGATCGCAATTTATTAAAAATACCGAGCGGTTATCTTGTCCCGCTCGGTATTTTTATCGAATATCACCTATTATCGCAGAGGATAAAATTTACTTTTGTGCTCATCGGTCCCGTCCTTGGCGGGAAACATGATTATCGTGCTCTTCTTTTAAGATATGCTCAAGCTGTATTTTTAAAGCGGGTAGTTCCTCCTTGATAACGCCCCAAATAATTTTCAAGTCTATGTTAAAATACCCGTGAACTATTCTGTTCCTAAGGCCGACTATCTCTCCCCAAGGAATGTATTTATGACGAGCTTTAATGTCGTCAGGAATGTGCCCGGCGGCTTCTCCTATAGTTTCGAGATTTTTTATAACCGCATCGATCGTTTTGTCGTCTTTTTCAAAAAGCGCAAATTCCATGTCGTCAGTATATTTTTCAACCTTTTTGATGCATTCTAAAATGTCTTCAACGTAAAGCTTCCAGTTCCTTTTAGACATAGCACAAATCTTCCATGATGTACTCTTTCCTGTTGGGTTTTATGCCGTCAGGGGTCGTAAGATCGACTTTCATGCCCAGGATGTCTTCCAGAAAATCGGCAAGGCCGAAGAACTTGAGACCTACGGGCTCGCTAAACTCGACCATGATATCGACGTCGCTGTCTTCGGTCTGCTCGCCGCGGGCATAAGAACCAAAGACAGCGATGCTTTTTACCTTGTACTTCTCTTCAAGATCTTTCCTGTGGCTGTTTATTGCGCTTTTTATATCTTCAAGGGTCTTCGGCTTTGTTTTTTCTTTTTTGGCTTTTGGAACTTCAAGATCGAAGGGGAAACGCCCTTCTTGGGCAATGCGGACTAAAAGCATACGCACGGCGTCGGAAATGGTAAGCCCCATCCCGTCAAGGACATGTGCGGCCTTCTCCTTCGTTTCGCTGTTTATTCGCACCCTGATCATCGAATCGCAGGTTCGTACCAATATCAACACCACCTTTGTAGATACATTGTAACTACAAATACGTACACCGTCAAGCAAGTACACCCTGTCTAATTCTGGCCTTAAAAGGCCTTTGTTTTATCCGGCGGGTCTTTTATGACCCTAATCGGTCCTGGAGTTAATGACGAAATCAAGGTCCAATTTCTTTTTAACCTCTATATTTAAAGCCTCGGAGGAGGGCAAAAAGGCCATGTCAGGAAGCCCGATTAACGACGGGCGTGTATCCAACCTGGAGGTAAATTATCCCAAAAAACCCTTTCACTAATGAAGAATTGCTTTGGGAGTTCAAAACCCTGGGCTACAATGCAATCCAGGACGACAAAAAAACTCGACAAGATCGCCGATGCCCTGTTTAACCTGGAAGAGGTCAAAAACGTCAGGAGCTTCGTTGAACTTTTAAGGAAGGATTAGCTTTAAATACCGAGCGGGATACGACCGATCACCCGCTCGGTATTTTGTTTGAAATTACTAAACATCCCTACCACACAGCATAAATATCAGATCATTTACGTTTGTGCCCGTAGGCCCCGTCTTTATCAAGCTGCCAACGGCCTGC
>NZ_CALETC010000128.1:0-2754 GCF_937920065.1 Acetomicrobium mobile | reverse complement strand
GGATATGTGTCTCCTCTCATTTATTTTTACCATATCAACAATCCAACGCCAAGTATAAAAAAATCGCGTATAATTTGCCGTGCTAACAATTAGAACAAGTCACACGTCCAGATTTCTAACTTCTTTAGCGTGTGCTTCTATGAACTCCCTCCTCGGTTCGACCTTATCTCCCATCAATATGGTAAAATATTCATCAGCTGCCAAAGCGTCCTCAATGTCCACTCTTTTTAATATCCTTTCTTTGGGATTCATCGTCGTCTTCCAAAGCTGCTCTGGGTTCATCTCGCCAAGTCCTTTATAACGCTGTACATATACCTTTTTATTTGACAGTTGCTCCATTACATTGCGCAAATCTTTATCAGAATAACAATAGTACTCGCTCCTGCCAGCTTGCACTCTATAAAGGGGCGGTTGAGCAATGTAAAGATGTCCTTTCTCTATTATCTCGGGCATGAACCGGTAAAAGAAGGCGAGAAGAAGCGTCCTAATGTGTGCACCATCCACATCGGCATCGGTCATAATTATTACTCTATGATAGCGCAGCCTGTTAATATCAAAATCTTCTCCTATTCCGCAACCCAAGGCTTGAATGATCGTTCTTATCTCGGCATTGGAGAGCACTTTATCGAGGCGCGCCTTCTCAACGTTTAATATCTTGCCGCGCAAGGGCAATATCGCCTGAAAGGTCCTGTCCCGACCTTGCTTTGCACTCCCTCCGGCAGAGTCGCCCTCAACGATGTATAACTCGGACTCCTTAGGGTTTTTACTTGAACAATCGGCCAACTTGCCCGGCAAATCAAGTCCGCTAAAAGCTGATTTGCGCCTTACCAGCTCCCTGGCCTTTTTGGCAGCATCCCTAGCTTGTCTTGCCTTGATGGCCTTTTCCACAATTGGCCTTAGGTAGTCCGGCTTTTCCTCGAGAAAGGTCATTAATCCTTCGTACACAATCGAGTCCACTATACCCCTAACGTCGCTGTTACCAAGTCTAGTTTTGGTCTGTCCCTCAAATTGAGGTTCCTTGAGCTTTACCGAAATTATGGCAGTCAGGCCTTCCTTTAAGTCGTCACCAGACAGGTTTGGATCTTTATCTCTTAAAAGCTTTTGCCTCCTTGCCATTTCGTTTACTGCTCGCGTTAAAGCCGCCCTAAAACCTATCACGTGAGTACCGCCTTCCATGGTATGAATGAGGTTTGCAAAGGCAAAAAGACGTTCTTGATACGAGTCGTTGTATTGAAGAGCAACTTCCACTAAAACATCGTCTTTTTCGCCAAATATATGAATTGGTTCCTTAAATAACGGTGTTTTATCCCTATTTAGATACTCTACAAAGGAAACTATTCCGCCCTTGTACTTAAAAGAATTTGATCTGTTGTTTTTTATATCTATTAATTCTATATGCAAACCCGGTACCAAAAAGGCAATCTCTCGCAACCTGGCGCTTAATATATCAAAGGAAAAATCCCTTTCCTCGAAAATTGCATCATCTGGCATAAAGTGCACCCTCGTGCCTGTACGATCGGATTCTCCGATCGCCTTTAATTCACACTGAGGGACGCCCCTGGAGTAACGCTGATGCCATTCCAGACCATCACGCCAGACTGTAAGTTCAAGCCATGATGATAAAGCATTGACTACTGATACGCCAACGCCATGAAGTCCACCGGAGACTTGATAAGCCTTGTTATCAAACTTACCTCCAGCGTGAAGAGTAGTTAATACCACTTCAGCGGCTGACTTATTGACCTTAGGGTGCATATCCACGGGTATACCCCTGCCGTTATCCTCCACAGAGACACTACCATCAGGATAAAGAGTCACAATCACGTGATCGCAATAGCCGGCCATGGCCTCGTCTATTGCGTTATCGACCACTTCATAAACCAAATGGTGTAAACCTCGTATGCTAGTATCTCCAATATACATGCTCGGCCTGCGTCGAGCAGCATCAAGGCCCTCCAAAATCTGTATATCGTTTGCTGTATACTCCTTGGCTTCAGCAAATGTCTCTTTCATCAACATACCACTTCCCCTTTTTACGACCTAAATCCTTCCATTTCGGAGTCAATGCGCTTCTATAAAATGCGCACAATTCTTCATATTTTTTCGCTATGGTTCTTGCGCTTTTATCGACGAAGCAAACACCACCATCGCGCATATAAACCAACGTTTTACCTTCGACCCCTATTAAGGCCACAATATCATCCAGTGAGATAAAATCCTTACATTTGGACAAAAGACTCAAGATGGGGGCCTCCTTTTGCATTTGCGCTCTATTGAGCCATATATATTATAACAAAGAAAGGCCAAAAGAGGGGAATTAACGTTCATCCCGCAAACGGCGCTTCTGCAATACTTTTCATAAACTTGTATAATATTCTTTAGCTCATTAGAAACCAATGACAATTCCTCAGGACGGCCTTACGTTTGTGGTCTCAAAGCGGTGAAATTTTGTACCTTTTTGGAGGAATTACCACGACAAATATCCTAAAAGTTTGATATCCTATTGAAAGCTACGACATAAATAAAATATTCTGGGGATTTTTGTGATTCGATAAGATTTGAGGGGTTGAAATTGAAACCGAAAAAATTAGCAGACAAGCTTCGCGCGATAGGCGTAAAAAACCTGAAGGTAAAGGAACCTTTATCGATTCACTCAAGCTGGAAAATAGGAGGCCCTTCAGACATATTGGTAGAGGTAGAAGACGTATCTTCTCTGCAAAGGTTACTAGCCTTTGCAAAGGAATATGACATTCC
>NZ_CALETC010000127.1:0-2982 GCF_937920065.1 Acetomicrobium mobile | reverse complement strand
TTACCATTTGTTAATATGGATTTTATCCCATCTTAAGGACTCAAAAGGAACGGGCTCTTTTTGCTCTCCCGGGTATCCTATGGCAAGCAAACATACTACTCGATAGTTGTCCGGTATTCCAAGAATTGAACGTACGTATTCATCGGAGCTCATTTTTTCAGAATGCATGCGATTTCTTATTTGTATCCAGCAAGAACCCAAGCCGATCGACAACGCTGTAAGTTGTACGATGATGGCAGCTATTGAGGCATCTTCTATCCAGGTATCATTTACCTCTTCAGAGCCCAGTACAGCCATGCAAAGCGGAGCTCCCCTCAAAAAGGCAGAACTTTGATTTCGCGCATTGGCCAGCTTGCCTATTGTTTCTTTATCGTCGATGAAGATGAACTCCCAGGAGTGAAGGTTTTTGGAGGTAGGCGACCTGAGCGCAGCTTCTTTTAAGATGTCAATCTTTTCTTGTTCTATCGGCTTATCTTTAAAGCGTCGAATGCTCCTCCTTTTTCTTAAAAGCTCGATCATTTTGACCCCCCCATTAATTTAGACGCCTGAAACTTAATATATTTATGACGCAATGAACACCTCCATGATATAGTATCACGATGCAAACTTTAAGAACTTGAAATCCTTTCACTAAAATATACGAGGTTTATCGGATGTGGCAAGGTGGCTTTTGTATGGTTAAATATACTTCGTCGAGATTGGACTAAATTGCAATTTTGAAAATATGTATGCAAATAGAGTTTTCTCGATCTGAAGGGAGTGCGTTTTAGTGAAGAGGCTTGGACTTTTAGTAACGGTTGCCGCTTTGCTTTTAAATTTCATGCTCATCTTTCAGGTTTCTGTAGTTTATGGCAGCTCAAAAGACAGTATCCGACTCGAGAGTTTGGAAAGGGAAATTTGGGAGATGGCGCAAGAGCTTTCATTATCGACTTATCAAGGGTTTCCTGGCAAGGCACCTGAGTCGTTGTCAAACCTATCATATGATCAATGGCGAGATATTCGCTTTAAACCTGAAAAGTCAGTTTGGCTCGACAAAAATCTGCCTTTCCAGATCAGATTTTATCATTTGGGTTTTCTGTATGACGTTCCTGTGAGGATCAACTTGGTAACATCCAAGGGCATAAAGGAGTTTCGCTACGATCCCGACCTTTTTGATTACGGCAAGAATTCCCTACCAGTTGAAACTTATAAAAATATAGGGTTTGCGGGTTTTAGGATTCATTACCCCCTAAATAGGCCTGATTATCATGATGAATTAATTTCGTTTCTTGGGGCAAGCTATTTCAGGGCCTTGGGGAAAAATCAGCGCTACGGAATATCGGCGAGAGGGCTTGCCATAGATACGGCACTTCCGACGGGGGAGGAATTTCCATATTTTAGAGATTTTTGGATTGTAGAACCCAAAAAAAAATCGAAACATATTACAATTTACGCCTTGCTCGATAGCCCAAGTTTGACAGGTGCTTATAAGTTTTTCGTACAGCCGGGCGAAAAGACCACAGTTGACGTAAAAGCATCAATATTTCGAAGGAAAAATGTAGAAAAACTTGGCATGGCTCCACTCACGAGTATGTTTTACTATGGTGAAAATACGATTAATCGACCAGATGACTATCGCCCTGAAGTACATGATTCTGACGGGCTGTTAATTGCCTATGAGGCCGATAAATGGGAATGGCGGCCTTTGCTCAATCCTTCGCGCTTAAACGTCTCGAACTTTCCGGCAAACGATGTCTATGGATTCGGATTACTTCAACGTGACACGGAGTTTTGTAATTATCAAGACCTGGAAGCGCGATATGATTTGAGGCCCAGTGTGTGGATTGCTCCCAGAGAACGTTGGGGGAAGGGCCGTGTGGAATTGATAGAGATACCCAGCACATGGGAGACCATAGATAATATCGTCGCATTTTGGGTTCCCGAAGAGCTGCCTCAAATAGGTGAACCCGTCAACTTTTCCTACAGGATGAGCTGGCATTTGCCGAAGGGTTCTCCTCACGGGATGGGTTATGTGGTCTCTACGCGTACCGGCAAGGGAAAAGACGACAACACAAGGCTGTTTGTGATCGACTTCCAAGGCAAAACTATTGAAGCCATTCCGGCCGATACGGGATTAACGGCTGTTGTTACAGTGTCGGAAGGTGCTGAACTTGTAGAAAAGACTTTAATGAAAAACGAAGTCACCGAAGGTTGGAGGCTGGCTTTTCAGGTCCGAGTCAAGGGAGGAAGTACCATAGAACAACTCCAACCCGACAAACGACCCAAAATCAAGATCCAAGCTTTTCTAAAGAAAGGAGATAACCTACCGGACATTTTAACGGAGACGTGGAGCTATCAATGGCAACTATAACAAGAGAATTGGAAAAACGCATTTTAAACTATATGTGGTTTTTGGGCATAATACCGGTTTGCTCTTTGAAACTTGCATTAGAGGCGTTGGGCAAATTATCATCATTACTGAAAAATTCATTCACAAATTATTTTGATATCGTGGTAGACGAACTGCGTTCGCGCATTCTGAAGGATAATGATTTGTTGGTTAGCCACAGGTGGCCAAGCTTAAATGAACAAATCATGCCGTTGTTGTTAAACGATGAATGCGGGGGAATTAATTCCAGTCCGCCGATTAACAGATCTTCCATGATCCCCAAGGGTTTTATGGTGAGTTTTTCGAATTTGTTCGATCTTCCCACGGGTGGGGCTTTTTTATGGGAGGAAATAGCAAAAAACAGGCGCACTCTGCTTGCAGCTCTTGTGATCACATCTACATTTGTGGCCACTTACTTCATGAATCAGATATTAAATTTTAGAGGCATGACCTTTTTAGGCTATTTAATGATATTTACCTTTGCGATACTTTTTGCCTGGCTGTCCATTGGTTTTTGGACGGCTCTGGCCGGGTTTATAACAATGCTCAGAGGTTTTGATCGTTATGCACCAAAGGCTACATCGCAAGATATAGAAGAGAACACGCGCATTGCC
>NZ_CALETC010000126.1:0-1531 GCF_937920065.1 Acetomicrobium mobile | reverse complement strand
CCTCCCAGGTATCCCACGATGCCGGCCTTTCCTTTTTGTGTAGCGATATGCGTCGCTTCATCTCTTCATCCTTAGCGCGCGCTGTTGCAAAAAAGGTCACCGGGCCTTTGTAGCCCTCCATAAGCTTCTTTGCGAAGCTGCTCTTGCCGCTCCTTGCTCCGCCAAGTACAAGCGTTAACCTCATGATGTCATGCCTTCCATTAAATCTCCGTATATCTGTTCCGCTCTTCTTAGGACCCTTTCTAGGGGGACTCCCAAGTAATTAGCATACCATAAAGCACCGCCAGCCCCTACCCCTTCCTTTACGTATCCCTTCTCGTAATCCGAAAGCCCCCTGAAGGGCGACTGCGATAGGTCCATGGAGACCACGTGAGCTTTTACGCCCAGTTCTTCGGCCAATTTGGCGAAGTTGGCCGAACTGTCAGAGGCCACATATTTCGTGGTGGCAAGCTCTATCATGCCATCGTATCCCTCATTTCTCAATACGGCAGCAATGGCAAGCATCTGCGTTCCGCCCGCAAGTATCAACCTTGAGTTGGCATATGAGCCCATTGCCAGCCCCGAGACTGCTGCCTGCATCGGGTCGCCTAAAAGCGCCACAGCCTCTAGGCCTCTTCCCCTAAAACCGCCCTCTTTTATCCCATATTTGCTACAGCATTTTTCCCAAACCTCGAGCTTCAAGTTTGAGGGATTATGGGGACTTGCGGAGGACACCATCCCGTCGTAACCAAGGGCTTTTAAGACCAGGAAAGCGGAAGTTGTGCCACCGGGAATGGACTCTCCTATCACGAGCAGTGGGTTAGTGGAGGCCAAAACATTGCCCAGCTCCTTGGCCCATGAGTATATCTTTTCCACTTCATCCACTGCGGGATTTTCCAGCGGGTTTGACCCTGGCTTTGAACCCATCTCGACGTAGGGACATTTGGGTGGCAGGAAACTTCCAGCCCTTAACACCATGACCGGAAAATTTGCCTCTTCGCGGGCTGCCCTGGAAAAAATGGCAGGTGTCGGATGGCCTTCGGGGTCCACGGGCAGTGCCGAGGTGGAAAGGCATTTTCCCCAAAACAGGAATTCGGCATCACAGGGTACCGTGTACTTTATGGCCTCTGGGTTTGCTCCTGCTGCAGAAAGGTTAGGTATCTTGCTCAGATCAGTATTGGCGATGCACAATAAGAACATTGCAAAGTCTCCTTTTGATGAAATTTATGATTAAATCATGGGGTTGGCTCTTCGACTACCTCTTGTATGGACAGGATAGCGTTCTCTGCCAACGATATGGTTACCGGTTCCTTAAGGGGCTTCATGTTCTCATCGTAAAACACGGTAACATCGGGATATTGCACCATCCCCTGCTTGACCGATACCACCAGTCCGGTATAACCACTGGACAGCCTCACCCATGTTCCGATCGGGTATGGCGCCACTATATCGAGAAATTGCTTACATACCTCGGGATCGAATAATACCCCCCATGTTTTCTCTGACATAGGCGTAAGCCTCATGGGGAGGAAGCGACTTCGTGTATGGCCTT
>NZ_CALETC010000125.1:0-2912 GCF_937920065.1 Acetomicrobium mobile | reverse complement strand
CAAGTTTCCTACACGGACGCGGTCAGCTCTGAAGTGAGGGGCCTCGTCTCGCAAGCCGAGCAGTCAATAAAAGAAAACCAGCTTTTGCGGTTCCTCTCTCAATTTCCGGAGCCCCTGGAATAAGTACGTTTTTAGTATAATAAAAGGGGGGAACGTTAGCCCCCCTTTATTTAATTTTACTTAGACAGACGGTGATAAGTATGTCGTCAAACGATGATGTCGTTGTGGAGCTTTCCGGGATTTCAAAATTCTTTCCCGGGGTCTTAGCCTTGGATAAGGTCGATCTTACCGTAAAAAGGGGAGAGGTTCTTGCTCTGCTAGGCGAAAACGGCGCGGGTAAGTCGACTTTAATGAGGATTTTATACGGGATGTACAAGCCCGACGAGGGAGAAATAAAAATTAATGGCAAGATCGCCAACATAGAGTCACCGAAGGATGCCATGGAGCTCGGCATTGGGATGATCCATCAGCACTTCACGCTTGTGCCGGTCCATTCCGTTGTTGAAAATGTCATGCTCGGGACGATAACGGACCCCAGGCGTAGCTTTTCGGTTGAAGAGACTGCCAAGGAGATAGAAAAGCTGGGCGAGACGTATGGCCTTAAAGTGGACCCCTTCGCCACGGTCAACCAACTTCCCGTGGAAATGCAGCAAAGGGTCGAAATTATAAAGGCCCTCTATCGAGGAGCCAAGGTGCTCATCATGGACGAACCTACCGCCGTGTTGACGCCACAAAGCACGGAGATGCTCTTTAACTTCATCCGTGACTTTCGAAGACAGGGAAATTCAGTAATATTCATATCCCATAAGTTAAACGAGGTCTTGGAGATAGCAGACCGTATCGTGGTGCTTCGAAGCGGACGCGTGACGGGCGAAATTCCGCGCCAAGATGCCACGGAAGAAGAACTTGCCGTGATGATGGTCGGGCGTGAATTGAGCAACCTTGAAATAAGATCAATTAATAATGTGTCCCTTGATAAAAAAGAGCCCATCCTTACAATAAAAGACCTCAAAATCAAGGGTGATTTGGGCCATTGGGCCGTGGACTCTCTAAACCTAGAGATCTTTGCCGGTGAGATTCACGGCATAGCCGGTGTAAGCGGCAATGGCCAGGATGAACTTGCTGAAGCCTTATATGGGTTAAGGCCCATAAGCGAAGGAAACATATATCTTAACATACATCATAAAAATATTTCTCTCGTTAACGAGCCTACTCGACGGATCATCGACTACGGCGTTGGATATATCCCTGCCGACAGACATAAAGAGGGCTTAGTGCTTGACATGTCAATACAGGAAAATTTGATCATAAAAAACTTCGACACACCCAGCTTTTCAAGAAGAGGCATACTTCAGAACGATGCCATCAGACAATACGCAACGAGAACCATAGAAAACTTCGCCATCAAAACGCCCTCGCCCGATACGTTGGTTCGGTATTTGTCGGGGGGCAACCAACAGAAGATTGTCATAGCTCGTGAGATCGCAACTGCTAAGTACCTGCTCATTGCCGTTCAACCTACCAGGGGGCTTGATATAGCTTCTACTAATTACGTCCATCAAATGCTTTTGAAAGCAAGAAACGAAGGCAAGGGAGTTTTATTGATCTCTACAGAGTTGTCGGAGATACTTTCGCTCTCCGATAGATTTAGCGTCATATACAGGGGTCGCATACTTAAGACCCTCGACGGCCGGGACGTAAACATCGATGAAATAGGCTTGCTCATGATGGGAGTGACGACAGAGCGATGAAAAAAGAACACCATATATTACTGGCCCTTTTCCCAGCCTATTCCGTCGTTGTTGGCTTATTTTTAAGCGGAATCATGATGTTATTTTTGGACCTAAATCCCATTACCGTTTATAGAGATATCCTGACTTTTGCCTTTCGCGATATGTATAACATAGCCGACATCTTTGCAAAAGCTACACCTTTGATCTTTACGGGGTTGGCCTTTGGTTTCGCCTTTAGAGCGACGCTATTCAACATTGGAGCTCAAGGGCAATTTTATATGGGTTGCCTCGCCTCGGTTAGTTGCTCCCTATATTTCAGCTTCCTGCCGAAACCGCTACTTTTGACCTTGTGTTTGCTTTTAAGCTTGATGGCCGGGGGAGCGTGGGGATCATTGATCGGTTACGCAAAGGCCCGCTTCAACGCCCACGAATTTCTCATAAGTTTAATGTCTACATATGTGGCAATAGCGATAATGAACTACCTCATCAGAGGGCCCTTGATAGAATCTAAGGGTGAATACCCGCAAACGGACGTAATAGCGCAAAGCGCTTGGATCCCGACGCTAATTCCCCATACGAGGCTTCATATGGGGTTGATTTTGGCCTTGCTGGTCGCTGTTATAACTTACTATATCCTCTGGAAGACGACCCTGGGCTTTAGGATAAGGGCAGTGGGTATAAACCGAAGCGCGGCTCGCTTCGCTGGCATAGATGAAAAGAGAATATTCGTTATCGTATTTTTCATAAGCGGTGCCTTTGCAGGAATTGCGGGCTTTACCGAGGTAAACGGCATCCAACACATGCTCGTTCAGGGCTTTAACCCCATGATCGGAGCCGAGGGGATTGGGATAGCAATACTTGGAAATGCCCACCCCTTGGGGATCGTGTTGTCGGCGCTTCTTTTTGGCGCCCTTAAAGTCGGAGGAACCATTGCCGTTCAGGTGTCGGGGATTTCCTCGAGCATCCTGGGAATCATGGAGGGGTTTGTCATGCTATCTGTGATCGTTTCCTATTTCATACGCCAGCGCATCGTAATTGCGATAGAAAAAAAGCACCTTCACGAGGAAAGCAAGGTGAAAGATCGATGACTGCTATTATCGTAGGGCTTCTGTCGAGGGCCATTCAGATGAGCACCCCCCTTATAATCGGTGCAATGGCTGAAGTGCTCGTGGAAAGGGC
>NZ_CALETC010000124.1:0-2078 GCF_937920065.1 Acetomicrobium mobile | reverse complement strand
CTTCAAACCATATCCCTCGAGGCCTATAACTTTTTTGGGATTGTTGGTCATTAAACGCAGCTTTCTCACCCCAAGGTCAAAGAGTATTTGAGCTCCTATTCCGTAATCCCTCAAATCGGGACTGACCCCAAGCTTGAGGTTGGCTTCCACAGTGTCCATTCCCCTTTCCTGAAGCTCATAAGCCTTAAGTTTTTTGTACAGCCCTATGCCTCTGCCCTCTTGGCGCATGTAAAGTACGATGCCCCTCCCCTCGCATTCTATCATTTGCAGGGCTTTGCGAAGTTGAGCGCCACAATCGCATCTGAGAGATCCAAAGACGTCACCCGTAAGACACTCGGAATGTACTCGTACGAGCACTTCATCTTCTTCGTTAATTTCCCCTTTGACTAAAGCAATGTGCAAATGATCGAGATCGTCGTCCAACGTCCAATGATAAGCGTGGGCAACGAAATTGCCGTACTCGGTTGGAAGGGCAACCATTGAAACCCTTTCTACGAGCTTTTCTCTCCTGTGCCTATAGCATATTAGATCCTTTATAGTCATTATCTTGAGGTCAAACTTTTTTGCGAACTCGATTAATTGAGGGAGCCTGGCCATGGTGCCGTCATCGTTCATTATCTCACATATCACACCCACCGGCTCCAGTCCCGCAAGTCTTGCCAAATCGACGGCAGCTTCTGTGTGACCAGCTCGTTTTAATACGCCCCCCTTTCTTGCTATCAGCGGAAAGATATGACCTGGGCGTCTAAAATCCGAAGCCTTAACATTGGGATCCGCAAGCAAGCAAGCCGTAATGGCTCTATCTTCAGCCGATATTCCTGTAGTAGTGCCTTCCTTAGCGTCAACTGAAACGGTAAAGGCGGTGCTGTGAGGGTCTGTGCTGTGAAGCACCATTGGTTTCAATTCTAATTGTCTCGCCCTTTCCTCCGTCAGTGGAACGCATACCAACCCTCTGCCATACTTAGTCATGAAATTTATCGCCTCGGGCGTCACCTTCGACGCGGCCATAAGTAAATCTCCCTCGTTTTCTCTGTCTTCGTCATCGACGACGATGATCATCTTGTCCTCTTTTATTAGGTTTATGGCTTCCTCAGGCGATGCGAAAGCCTCATCTAAGGCCATTTTCGCTCATTCCTCCTTCTTGCCCATCACTGCCATCCATATTTGGCTAACTTCTCCCAAGTTAGCTTGCTTGATCTATCTTTCTCATTACTGGATGAGCATTTTAAAAATCGCTCTACATACTTACCTATTATATCCGTTTCTAGATTTACCAGTTCTCCAGCCTTTAAGCTGCCAAGGGTAGTTAGTTTTAAGGTGCTAGGGATTATGCCGACGGTAAAATCGGTTTCTGTGACGTCGATGACCGTTAAACTCACTCCATCCACTGCTATAGAGCCCTTTGGCACGATGTAGTGCATGATAGAAGTATCCGCATTTATCCTTACGATACTCGTTTGTGTCTTTTTTGATATTTCGCTTACGACACCTATGCCTTCAACATGGCCCAAGACTATATGGCCGCCCAGTCGGTCGCCAACCTTTAAAGCGCGCTCCAAATTTACCCTATCGAAAGGTTTCAGTATTCCAAGTTTCGTTACGGCGACAGTCTCTCCCATCATCTCGGCTATGAAGCTGGTGTGCCCCGCTTTTACGACGCTCAAGCAAGCTCCCGATACGGAGATAGATTCGTTTTCGGAAAGTTCGGGAGATATTTCAGGGGCTTCTATTATTAAGTTCGTAACGTCGCCACGCCTGTCTATGGATAACACAGTTCCTATGGTTTCCACCAAACCGGTAAACATCACAGATCGACCTCCATAAAGAGATCGTCGCCCAGCCTTTTTACACCTCTGATTTTTCCCTCAGGAATTTCCATCATATCCTTGAACAAAATTTGCGGAAATATTCTTTTTCCTTGACCTATAATTTTGGGCGCATAAAATAATGCCATTTCGTCACAAAGGTCTGCTTCAAAAAAGGACGACAGAACCCTGGGTCCACCTTCTACCAACAGGTAGTGAATGCCCATCGATGGCAGCTTAAAGACCATTTCTTTGATGTTTAATTTTCCGCTG
>NZ_CALETC010000123.1:0-4514 GCF_937920065.1 Acetomicrobium mobile | reverse complement strand
ACGTGTTTGCCTATTTAATAGGTGAAGAGATAGTTAACTTCCAAGTCATCCTTGGTGGGATGATAGTATTCGCAGGGGTAGTGCTTACCGAGCTTGAAACCTTTATCATGAAAAAAATCCATCGCCTTTCTTATGGCAATACCGTTAGTAAAGCAACCCAGAATGATGGCACTGACACGTATGATGTTAACACCCATCATGCTGAGTAAAAAGTTTCGTGAAATACAGAATTCGGAAGAAATCTCATTCCTTTGCTAAGATTTGTTCATTCGAAATTGTACCTACGAAAAGCCTTTTAGATCTTTGCTCCGCGAGGTTGAATATTCCCTTTAGCTAAAATTTGATTCTACTTTAAAAAACTACATTCGTGCACAATATCTTCTGTTCCTAAATGCTTCATAGGGCAATATTTACATCAGCAGTGCAAATTAATTCGCTTAAATCTACATTACTTATTCTTAACCCGGGCTCTTTTGACGCAATGAATCATTAATCGTTGTTTATTTGACAGGGAGTCGGCATAATCTCTTGACCTTCGTGGGCGATTGTCTTAAACAACCTGCCTGAAACAAATTTAAACCTCACCTGAACACTATTTTATATTAAAAATCTAATGATCGATATTGACATTGCCTTCTTAATAATATATTCTTCTCATAAGAACAATGTTCATTAAGGAAGAACCAGGAGGGTGCCCGGTGCAACGTGAAGGAAAAGACTCTCAGTCACTACGACGTGCTTTAAGGTTGTTATCTTGTTTTACTTTTGAAAAACCCGAGTGGGGCGTCACGGAGCTTGCGGTGGCATTAAAGGAACATAAAAGTGTCGTGCACAGGATCCTTACGACCCTCCTCAATAACGAATTCCTGCGACAAGACTCAATTAGCAAGAAATATCGTCTTGGAATAAGGTTTTTTGAATTGGGGATGGTTGTTGCTGAAGACATGCAGTTAAGAAAAGTTGCTAATCCGGTCATGGTTGAACTTCACGAAAAAACAGGTGAAACAGTGATGTTGCTTATTGAAGATGAAGGGGAATGTTTGTGCATTGACAAAGTTCAAAGCCAAGAGGGAATACAGTGCACCTCCCGCATTGGGAAAAGAACGCCCCTCCATGCCGGGTTTTCTAAGGTGTTGTTGGCATACCTTCCGGAACCAAAAATAAAAGAGATCATTAAAAAGGACCTACAAAAGTTTACCGATCGCACAGTAACGGATCCGACCTTATTACTGGAACAGCTTAGCGACATAAGAAAAAATGGCTACGTAGTAACCTGCGGGGAAGTGGATAAAGGATCTATGTGTGTTGGTGTTCCTCTCCGGGGTTATTCGGGTACTGTCATTGGCGCCTTAAGCGTCGTCGGTCCGGAATTCAGAATGCGTCCGAAAATATCTGAAATATTGGCTCTTGCCTTAGGGTCAGCCCAAAAGATATCCCGTCACATGGGATATAACAGTAATTTGAATGGCGAGAATGGTGGTGGTCAATTGAAAGTATCATGTTAAAAAGATTTGATCGATTTACATTCTACAACAAGAAGGGGAGGGCGTAAGATGTATTATGTAGTCGAAAAAATCAAAAAAGAATTCAAAATTTACATTACAGCTATTATTTTAGTCGTTATATCAGAATGTATCGGGACAATAAGCTTTCAGGTAGGTTGGGGGAAGATTGTTTTGTTTCCCATGTTGTTTGCCTTAATCATAGCGGTTTTATTAGGCCCAGATCTCATCGGTTACTTTAAATTAGAAGAATGCAAAACCGCATCAGCTTTGGTGCTTGTAGCAATTACTCCTTTCATGGCAAAGTTAGGAATTTTGGCAGGGGGCAATATTCCTAAATTGGTAGCCTTGGGACCAGCCTTGATTTTACAAGAATTTGGCAACTTGGGAACCATGTTTTTGTCAATACCCGTCGCTCTTTTGTTGGGAATGAAACGGGAGGCAATAGGGGCATGTTATTCAATAAACAGAGAAACTAATTTGGGTTTATCCATCCACGTTTTCGGGCCAGATTCTCCGGAGACGCGAGGAACTTTTGCTATATACATAATAGGCAGCGTTATAGGTACGGTTTACATGGGTTTTCTAGCCAGTTTAATGGCATCAACTAAACTCTTTCATCCGTGGGCTTTAGGAATGGCATCGGGCGTGGGAAGCGGGAGTATGATGGCTGCCGCTACAGCCACTTTGGCGAACATATATCCCGAATATGCTAACGACATATTTATGCTTGGAGGGGCTAGTGACATGCTTACAGGCATCGATGGGATCTATATGGGAATGTTTGTTGCTATTCCTCTTGCCCTAAAGTTATATGATTGGCTTGCGCCTAAATTAGGTTCCCAAAAACAATAAAAAAGGGGGGTGGACGTTATTATGAAATATAGAGATTGGCTTCTTATCCTTTTTGTAACATCTGTAATTATGGCAATTTCAAATCTCATTGGTTATAAAACTTCGATCATTGAATCCATACCGGGCGTCGTTATTCTGTGTGGTATTGCATTGCTAGGACAATTTTTAAGCCAAATAATACCAGTAAAGTTACCCATGATCTTATATGTTACGACCTTGGGATTAATTTTGGCCAGCCCGATTTCTCCGATATCCGATATAGTGCTTCAGTATACTAATAAAATAGCCTTCATGGCTCCCGTTACGGTGGTTGGCGCTGTTACGGGAATATCTATTGGGAAAGATTACGTCGAGTTCAAGCGAGTAGGCTGGAAATTTTTGGTCATAGGCCTGTTGGTAATTACAGGAACTTTTATCGGTTCAGCAATAGTAGCACATATGGTATTAAAAGTAACAGGGCGAATATAGGGTTCATTGAAAAGTGAGAACTTAGTTAGGAGGCCTTAAAATTGAAGTGCGATATTTTAATCACGGATGGTTCGATATTAACTCCTGACTTCGGCGTGACGAATGACGTCTCTATAGCCATAAACGATACCAGGATAGTCGAGATAGGAAACAGCGAAAAGTTAAAGGCAAAATGCGAGCCCAAAGAAGTGATATCGGGTCGCAATAAGCTTGTCATGCCGGGGTTAGTTGATGGCCATATCCATTGCTGTCAGCAACTTTTGAGGGGACGTGTCATGGATGAATACCCCATGGTATGGGCCAGAATATTGGTGCCCTTTGAATCCAGTTTGAACGAGGAAGACGTGTATTACAGCGCGAAGCTGAGCTGCCTTGAGATGATAAAGTCAGGCACGACCACTTTTGCGGATTCGGGCGGAGTGCACATGCACAAGGTCGCAGAGGCCGCCATAGAAAGCGGAATGAGGGCAGCGATTGCCAGGTCAACAATGGACACGGGAGCATTCATCCCTACATCTATGAAAGACTCTCCTGAAGAAGCAATATCGAAGACGGAGACGTTGTACAGGGAGTATAACGGCGAGGGCGATGGTCGCATCAGGATTTGGTTTGCCATCCGACAAGTCATGACCTGTACAAAAGATCTCATTGCCATGGTAGCCGAAAAGGCCAAAGAACTTCACACGGGCGTGCACGCCCATTTGGCAGAACATAAGGATGAAGTAAGTTTTTGTCTGCAAAATTACAAGAAAAGGCCGCCTGAGTTCTTGGATAGTGTCGGGTTGCTCGGACCAAACTTACTGACGGCACACAATGTCTTGCTTTCCGAAGGCGATATTACGCTGCTCAAAGAAAAAGACGTCAAGCTCGTTCACTGTCCGCGCAGCAACTTCGGTAGCCACGGTTTCCCGAAGACGCCGAGGATGCTAGAGGTCGGGCTTTCCGTGGGATTGGGAAGTGACGGGGCAGCAGGGTCAAGCTTGAGCTTATTTGATGAAATAAAGGTGTTTCGTTCAGGGATACATGCCTTTTGGGGATTGCCGGTGTTTGATCCTGTCGTATTAAAGGCAACAGAGTTACTGAAGATGGTGACGCTTGGCGGTGCGAGGGCATTGCTTTTGGACGACGAAATAGGCACGATTGAAGTTGGTAAAAAAGCCGACTTGATACTGATCGATTTGGACCAGCCACATCTTACTCCGACGCATAACCTGATCAATACCATAGTGGAAGGAGCCACGGGCAAAGATGTGGTAGATTCGGTCATCGACGGGAAGGTCGTGATGAAAGACAGGGAAGTAAATACTTTGGATGAGGATAAGATCATACATGAATGCCAGCAAAGGATGATCGCGATTTCAAAGCGTGCCGGCATTTAAACTAAGAAAAACCGAAAGGAACTTATATTAGATAAAAGTAGTTTTACTTTAAAAGCAAATTTATTTAATGACAATAAGTTCAGTACTATGCGACAAATAAACGATTCGACCTCTATGCACCTTTGGGGAAGATTAATAGTGATCAAGATAGCTTGACACATAAGGAGGCATATGGTTTATGTCTTGCTATTATTTGAGATGTTGTTCTTATTATCGACTGCTTGCCATGCCGAGGAAGAGAAAATGAAAAGGCCAAGGGCCAGAGATATAGGCATAAATATTGGCATCTTCTTACCGGGAGAGTTTAATG
>NZ_CALETC010000122.1:0-5733 GCF_937920065.1 Acetomicrobium mobile | reverse complement strand
AGCTTTGAGAAAAAAGACTCTTTAATGTTCTTTCAATTGTAGAAGCTGCATTGTATGCAGGGATTATCACACTAACTTTTATTTTAGACATCAGCATTACCTTCAAGCCATTAACTTATGATATATGATTTATAATCATAAACCCTTTCACGCTGTCTTACATACCTTCTGTAAAAAATTTTCGGGAAATGCAAAGCCAGAAATGCTTTGAAAGGAACCTCAGGCTTGCTCCAAACATTAGGATATGAATGCTTTAGCATTTCTCTTATCTTGTTGTTGCGCAATGCCATCCAGTAAACTTCATCATTGCCCTGCAAAATGAAATTAGACAGCATTTTTAATGTTTGATGCGATGTATAATACCTTTTTAAGAATGTCACTAGTTCTTTGTCATAGCTAATTCTATTTTCTTCCATAAAACTTACTGCCATTTTATACGTATTATCAGTAGAACAATCGTCCACAAGGATGACTTCGAAATTACGATGTGTTTGTTTCGCGAGAGATTCGAGCAATCTTCCTATGTGTTGTTCAGAATTATATGCGGGTATGATGACACTTACCCTTGAAGTTTCGCTCATCCGTTTTTGCCTCCTTGACGACCATGCCCATGAGGAGTCCAACGCTTCCCCAGATGAAAGGGATTATTTCCTCATTATAGGGGGCAACGTCCACCAAACCATGCAAGACATACACAAATAAAATAGAAAAGACGGCCCAAGTCATACTTTCATTGGAAACAGTCTTAAGTGATCGAATTGCAAGCCTAAAGCCAGAAAGTATAAGCCCAATAAAGGCAAAGCCTGCGATAAGCCCATGTGCAACTGCGCACTGAAAAAATATGTTGTGTGTATGGGCAAAATTTTCCGAGTTCAATGCTCCCATTTTCGCTAAAATCTCTTTACAAACAGGATTGAAATTACCGGACCCTATTCCCAAAAAAGGATGTTGTCCAAGGATCCTCAGCGATGCAGTCCAGACAGACTCGCGGTGATTCAATAAATTCATCCATAGGTCCTGAGGTATCAAATTTACAGCCTGCAATTTTGACAGAATCTGAGGGTCTAAAGCGACAGACAAGGCCCCGCCTAAAATAAGAACTGTTAATATGTACATTGAGTACCTTTTATCGGAAAGCAACATGACCAGAATTGTGCCCGCCATAAAAAGATGCGGTACTATATCTGAAATGGAGTACTTATAAACGCTAAATAACGCCCATAGCGCTAAAATGCAAGAAAACCACGATAAAATTCTTTTGTATTCAAAGCGTTCAATTAAAAAAACCACGTTTACGAGAGCTATCATCACAAGACCACTGAAAAAAACGTGCGTATGGGCAAATATGCCATGGTGATATCTATATATTTCATGATAATAAATTTCAGCAACTACTAACAATAAAAAAAGCCAAAGAGCAAGCCATCGGTGAGCAAGCATAAGTACTTCATCCAAATTGTAAATTCTTGCAACAAGATAGCCTAAAAGCATGTAAACTCCAAGAGAAAGGCCATATAAAGGTCCATCTAAATGGGTTAATTTGCCCCCAACCGCTAAATCGGAAATGATCACCATTACAATAAACAAAAGGTAATAAATCCAAACCCAATAACAACGATCGTCAGTGAAGAGATCTTTAAACATCCCGGGAGTTTTAATTGTTATCCAACATAACCATAAAACTAATAAAAGCATCGGCAAAGCCGTATATCCCACTCCAAACATCGAAATCCCCTGACTAATGAAAAAAACATGCATCGGCCATTTATCTTTAATGTAGCTCGTATTCATCAAATAAACCTCCAGTATTAAGATGTATTTGCTATCGCAAAGCTAATGTCTCAATGCGTCTTTGTAAACTTCTATTGTATTTTCAGACATCTTTTCTTTCGTAAATTGCTCGCTTCGCTTTAAGCTCATACCGCTTAATTTGGCTCTCAATTTTTCGTCTTCAACTGCTTTTTTAAGAGAATCGGCCAAACCGTCAATGTCTCCTACGGGAAGGAGTATCCCATCATCTCCTATAGCTTCTTTAACTCCTGGCTCAGCATATCCCACTATGGGCAATCCGCATGCCATTGCTTCAAGCAAAGATAAAGGGAACCCTTCCGCGTTTGACGGCACACATGCTATATCCAAAGACTTCCAAAATGGGAAAACCTTATCCGGTGGGATGAAGCCCGTAAAAATCACCTTGTCTGAGATGCCAAGCTCACCTGCAAGCCTTTTCATGTCGGGCAACAACGGCCCGTCACCCCCAAGTATCAATTTCACCGGAAGCTCATCACAAATTTTAGCGAAAGCCTTGAGTAAGTCAGCGTGACCTTTTGGTGCCTTAAAGGTGGCAAGAAGTCCAATACGAACGACCCGACCGTCCTTTGGAAACAGCGGGGCAGAACTTCTTGCACCTTTCATATCGATTCCGTTGTATACCACCCATGTATGTTCAACCCACGGCATGCCCTTTTTTACGTAATCTTCTACTGCTTTTGACACACAGATAATCTGCTTTTGTCTTTTATAATGTCTCGGCTTATGGTAGGAATGCATATGACATAACAGCCTTTTTCTCGAGTCAGGCGACAATAAAGGCGCAATGTAACCGCTTAACTTCGCCGCACGGCCCAAATGAACGTGGACTATGTCGCGCGTTTTAAGTGCCCTTGCAAAAAGTACAGGAGTAAAAGGTTCGTAGTCATTTAAAAAGGGGACAACCCTTATTCTTACCTCAGGCACTAGCTCTTGGCATAAAACAGAATTTTTCCTAACCCACACTTCTACATTGTGACCTGCATTTGTCAGCCCGTTCGCAAGCATCACCACGACTTTCTCCGCCCCGCCCCAACCGCCAGCATCGATGGCTTGAACGATCTTTAAAGGTTTATCTAGAACCTTTTTGTTTTCTACCATCGTCATACCTCCTTATTTGCAAGCAGCAAAGTTGCGGCTTCGAACAAAATCTGCGGGGTAATTCCCTCTGCGCACCATCGTTGTCCGCTGCAGGCCTTCATGTCCCTTCCCGGACAGGGAGAGCACTCAATTTCGGGATAAATGCTCCAAACACGTTCGCCCAGGGGCATAAATTTGTTGATGTGCGAAAGCAAGCTGATTACCAATGTCCTCGTTCCCAAAGGATATAAAGACCCAATGAAGTCATGGCCTGAAACGGATGTAGGCCATTGTTTTATTTTAGTTAACACAATATCACTTCTTTCTCTTTAAAGGCCATGCATCTTTGATATACTTCCAAGACTTTTCTTGTCATCTCTTCAACGGTCGGTATTTTACCGCTGTCGAAAAGTTGGGTAACCTTTCTTTCCGTTAATAAAACTTTGAGCGCCCTTCTCCAAGATATCTCGTTCCCAGGCTCCAGCAAAGATTCAGGGTTTAAACATAATTCTCGGACGGGAGGAAGATTCGATGCCAACACGGGAACGCCAATCTGTATTGCCCTCATCAAAGTCATACCCATTCCCTCCTCTAGGGATGGGAATAAAAAGCATGAACATCGGGCATGCCAATCGTCAGTATCGTCACGGAAACCCCTAAAACACACTTTCTCGCTTATGCCCAGTTCAGCGCTTAACTGCTCTAGCTCCGTTCGTTTCGGTCCATCTCCTACGACATCTAAAATCCAATTCCCCTTTACGTCCGCCAATGCCTTTAAAACGACCTGTAATCCCTTTCTTGGCGTTAACCGTCCTATGAATAGGAACTTAAAGGGGTCTTCTTCCAAGCTTCCCTGCCAGGTCTTTTCAGTAGGTAATAAGCCATTGTATATCACGAAAGCATTTTTAGGAAGGTAGGGCGCTAAATGATCTTTCACTGAACGGCTTACGCTTATGGTAGCTGATGCTTTTTTTAATGGAGCTAATACGCGAGAGTGCTTGAATGTATCATGCGTAGTGGCCACCCAAGGAACGTCTCCTTTACAGCTTGCCCACCAGGCGATCCAAAAGGGAACGCGAGAATGAGCGTGCAGGATATCCCAACCTTCTTTTTTAGCCCGCATGGCAATGCTCATGGCGCAAAAAAAAGCTGTGACCGGGTTTTTTGCGTGCACGGGAAGATGCCAAACTTTGACTTTTTCATCAAGATGACTTTCTAGCTTTCCTCCCTTTGTGACAAGGAGCACTTCATGGCCTTTCTCTGCCATCTCGTTGGAAAGCCACAAAACGTGGCGCTCTACCCCGCCCTCGTGAAACTCAGGAAGGATTTGCATTACTTTCAAGGGTTTGCCCATCGCTTCAACAATTTCTCCTCACAACATATGAAATTTAAAATATAGCAAGATTTAATTTTTTCGTGATATCGACTTAACAATACCCCATATAACGAAGTAAGCCGTTTTCGGTTTTTAAAAAAACGTCTTTCACCTAGCTTACCATATTTCTAATTTATTTCTAATTTTCAGCCATCAGTGTTCCGGGAATTACCGGCTTGGCCTTTCTTCATGCCTTCGGCCGACAAATTGCTCGCTATCCACTCTGCAGCCCTTTTGGCCTCACAAAATTCGAGGCCATGCTTGCCGGGCAAGCAGCTCAAGTCGGTTACGTCTTTAACCCAACGGGCAAGCCCGCGCTCACAAAAGTTGTCTATGGCACGGGTGAACTTAGGGATACCAAAAAGCCTCTTTGGAGTCAAAATTTTTCGCTCGACGTACGACAGGGCACTCGCTTCCAGGACTCTTTTGAAACTTTTTTTATGTTCCACAGGAAGCACGCCAGTGCAAAAACCTGCCGTTGCAGCCTCGGATATCATGGAAACGGAGTCTTCCGTAGCTAAAACATGCGTGACAATGCCAAATATGCCATACACCGGATTGTAAGGATCGCGGGAAGCTATGCACAAATACCTAATGCACGGATATTTTTCAGATAACGCTTCTAAGACTTGCTCCGTTCCACGGGAGGTGCGCCTCGAGGTGGTGACGTAAAGGTCCGCTCCTCCTTGGTAGGCAAGCTCCAACAGGGACCCCACATTTTCTTTTGCCCATTTTGGAGTTATTTGGTAATTGCCGTCGCTTCCACCCAAAAGAAGCCCGATTCGGATCCCGGAACGTGGAGGGTAAAGGCTGCTTAATTTTTGGGATTCCTCCTTTATCCTTTCGGCCGTCACGAAATTCGGGGCACCCAAGGTAACCAGCACTTTTTTTGAAGCCTTTGGGAAATCGTGATCAGGCACTATGGCAAAATCAAAGGGTTCTATGCCCAAAGCCGAAGGAGTCATTATCGTAATGCACTTGCCGCCGCACAGACGGGCCAGTGCAAGACAGTAAGGAGCCGGCAAGCTACCTGCAGATAAAAAAAGCGCATTTGGCGTGCTCGCGGTCGTTATTGCCTCTGATTTTCCCTCGTAAAAATCCGATTGATCGAGGGTCGCTTCCCATTTTGGAGCAGCTTTGTTTTCTTTTAATCTATCTAAAACCTCTCGTACCTCTTTTAAAAGGGGCTCACCGCCGGCACGGCGTAACCAGCGAAAGATCCCATGTTTATCCTGACCGGCCAGTCTTTTAGCTGACATCTTCATGATACAAAAGCGCTCAACAGGATAAAGAGGTTTTCTTGTCCAATTTAGTTTGACATTTTCAATTAAAAAATCGGGCCTAACTTCAAGCTCGTGCACATCGCATCCAGTAATTAGGGACAAAAAATGGGCGACGCCTCGGCTTTGGTTTATGTGACCGCGAATCCCGTCGCTTATTATAAAAATAACGCCAATTAGCCCTTTTAA
>NZ_CALETC010000121.1:0-1647 GCF_937920065.1 Acetomicrobium mobile | reverse complement strand
TGAAGCACCTGACATATCTACGGCACGACACATGCTAAATCTGACGCTTGAAGTGTTTTCTGCCCAAACCCTTAGGGCTACAGATATCCTGGAAGATGGCTTTGACGACGCCGTAGCAGTATTAAATCTTCCTGCACGTTACAGGAAGAGGCTTCGGACAACGAAGGGACAGGAAAGATTAAATCAGGAGATAAGGCGAAGGGAGCGAGTGATTCGGATATTTCCTAACCGTGAATCGGCACTAAGGCGGGTAAAAGCGTTGTTGATGGAACATGACGAAGCATGGTAAATGAGGTAAGAAATACTTCGAGATGGATGAATATTGGGAGTGGAAGGAACAGGAACAACATTGTGAGATAGGTGAAGTAGCTCCAGTAACGACTGGAGTTTAACCATGATTTTAATCAGAGGGCGATTTTACAGAAAAATAAGGACTTGACCCAAAAGTGTTTTTAAAAAAGATTTTGTTATAATTAAAGCCATAGCTAAACATGAAGAAAACGTGTTGCCATTATCGCAGCTCAAAAAGCTTTGCGAGCTCGGCATAACAAAACTTAGAAGAGAATACTGTAACTCGATCCAGGGTGAGGGAAGCTTTATAAACTTAATGATAACAAAGAGGCATCCAAGATCTTGGACCTTATCATTATGAACTCAAGGGCTTCAAACAATCGCTGAGGCCATAAAGCTGGCAAATACACTTTAAAGGTAACGTTAATCAATCCCGAACTGCTTTGACGATAGCAGAACCAGCATATACACAAATACAAAATATACAAAACAAAAACGCAAAGAGACTCAAGAACTACCTTAGGGAGGGGGCATAAATGATAGACTTTCCTATGATGTACAATCCTTTTGGGTTTCTTTATAATATTTCCAACACTACCGTAGCAAAACAGGTCAATTTATAATTCTAGTTAGATCTTGGCGAGACCCTGACGATCACGTCGGGCATTATTTTTTGCTCACTCAGGAACTAAATTTTGTTAAGTCATTGTGATTTTTCACTGATTGCCTCTTTATTCTCTAAGATATTCAGAAACTCACCGTCATATTTGTGAGTCTTTTTGTAGCTCCCTTATATATGCTTCTTTTGATCTTTTGATGTGTTTTCTGGCCCACTCTTCAGCTTTTCTGGAGTTTTTGGAAATTAGCGCTTCCAATATTCTTTTATGTTCTTGGGATGCTTCCGATTTTCTTCCCGGGAATGCATATCCAATGTGGGTATAAGCCTTTATGCAATCTCTTAAATCCATGAGCAGTTGATACAATTTTTTATTTCCAGAAGCTCGATATAACCTTTCATGAAAAAGCATATGAAGTTCTTCTAGCTTGTCATCGTCGTTTATTGCGATGCATTGCTCCATTTCCTCTGCAAGATTTTCAAGATAGATAAGATCCTCTGATGTGGCATTGGTCGCTGCACGGCTGGCAGCCAGCCCTTCAAGGACCTCTCGTACGTCAAACGTATTTATCACTTCCTCTGAGGTTGGTTTGGCCACTATTACCATTTTCCTGGATACTTGAACCGCTAACCCCATTGTTTTCAGGCGCTGTATAGCTTCACGCACCGGTGTGCGCGATACCGCAAGTTTTTCGGCAAGATCGCGTTCAATAAGAGGATCACCCGGTTGTAACTCACCA
>NZ_CALETC010000120.1:0-9751 GCF_937920065.1 Acetomicrobium mobile | reverse complement strand
ATTGCAGCTCGCTATAGGAGTTCACGACTTTACAGCTGGCTTGGCAACTTCGACCTTGCCTATAACGTAGCAAGGCCGCTGGAGTACTCGATAAAAGGTGACGGACCCATATCCAGAGGCTTACTGGAGGTCTTGTATCCCACTCCTTTCGAGGTTGAGGTGCAGGCGTCTTGCGAAAAATTTGGCGTAGATTCCAACGTCATCTGGGCCATAATGAGGCAGGAAAGTGCTTTTAATCCTAACGCGACAAGTTGGGTGGGCGCAAGCGGCTTGATGCAACTCATGCCGGCTACAGCGAATGAAGAAGCTGCGAAATTAGGAATCAAAAAATTTGACATATATTCTCCCGAGACCAATATACGCTTGGGAGTCGCACATTTTTCCTGGCTTTTGGGCAGACTAAAGGACTTGCCGCTCGCCTTGGCAGCCTACAACGCGGGCATAGGCAATGTGACGCGATGGCTACCCGAGGAGGGTGAATTTGACGTAACTCAGTGGATTGAAGATATTCCCTTCAATGAAACCTTGACGTACGTGCGAAAGGTCATCGCTAATTATAAGATATATAAGGCATTGTATGGAGATAAAACGTAAAGAAGGAGTTGTGACGTTATGAGCAGCAATCAACATTACACCGAGGAAGTACAAAGGGTATGGGATGCCCTGAAGAGCTTGGGATATAGCGGTGAAATTTTTGTGAGCGACCACACCATTTTCACTGTAGAGGATGCCTCCAAAGCCATAGGCGTGCCCGAGGAACAGATACTAAAAAGTCTCATCTTTTTGGTGGACGGAGAGCCCGTATTATTGCTCATGAGCGGTCCCAACAAGGTAGATATAAAAAAGGTAAGGAATCATTTGGGCGCTCGCAAGGTCAAGATGGCTGGAGCAGAATACATAGAAGAAAACTTTGGCTACAAAATAGGGGGCGTTCCTCCCGTAGGATACGACGTGAAGATAAAAACTCTGATCGACGAAGATGTTCAAAAATACGAAGTCCTTTGGGCAGCCGCAGGCAACGATCATGCCTTTTTCCCCGTCTCGCCGGACGAACTTGTAAGACTCACCGAAGGATTGGTCTGCGATTTGAAAAAGTAGTAAGCAACCACCAGAAAATTGCAGATAACGGTAAAAAGACGGAGAATGCATCGGAAAATCTGATTTATTTTGCAGTAAATGCCGCTAATCGCCGTTAATCTTGATCGATATTATTTGAACTTTAAATCCTTCTTGTTACAATAAAAGTGAAGGTCAGGAAAGATCAAAAAGAGTAGTGGAGGTGATGAGCCATGAGGAGACCTGAATTACCCGAAAGAAGAGGACGCGGCATGTGGTGGTACCCATCCTGGACGGGTATCGACAAACTGCAAGAGGAGATCAGCAGAGTGTTTGACGATTTTGCTTCCAGATTTATGCCACCCGTATTTGGTGGAGGCGCGGTGACCGTTGATGTGTATCGCAAAGACGGTAACGTCATAGTTGAAGCGGAACTTCCGGGACTTGACCCCAGGGATATAGATATAAAGATCTATGAGGATAAGGTCGTCTTGAGGGCGGAGAAATCGGGCGCTAAAGAAGTCGAGTCTGAAGAGGTCATTCGTTCCGAACGGTATTACGGCAAAGTTTCACGGGTGATCGCTCTTCCCGTTGAAGTGCTGCCCGAGAAAGCCAAGGCTAAATACAAAAACGGGGTGCTCACGATAACGATCCCGGAAAAGGAACCCGAAGAAGAGGGCGGCTATCGCGTCGATATCGAATACGAAGACTAGTTTTACATTTAAAAGTTAAAAATGTAGCTTTAATGCCTTTCACCCTAATTTTAGAATGTTGGAGGGTGAAAGGCATTTTTTATTGTCGATCCGTATACGATCGGATTATTTAGCATGCTGACCACAAAGGTGGCTTCAACTTGGGGATACGGCCTTCAGGTACTGCCTCTCCCTTCTGGGGCGTATTAATCGCGGGTTTCCTGGATTGAGGGCATGATCATAACGCTATGTTATCATCGAAAATAAAATAGTAAAACACTGCCACGAATAAAACTCCCCCCACGATATTGCCCAGGGTAACGGGGATTATGTTATTTAGAAATCCATGAACAGATAGGGCGTTTAATGACTGAGGGCTTAAATTAGCTTGAGCGATCAATGCATCATTACGGCGGAGCAGTATGCCGATGGTCATAAAGTACATGTTTGCTATGCTGTGCTCAAATCCAGAGGCGACGAAAGCCATGATGGGGAAAAATATGGCAAATATTTTGCTAACCACATCCTCTGCAGCCATGGCTATCCACACGGCCAGGACGACAAGCCAGTTACACAATATTCCTCTAAAAAAGGCTGAACTCAATGGCAAAGCCATCTTAGCTGAAGCTATCTTTAAAGCATTCATGCCCACAGCTTCGCTCGCCAGGCCTGAAAAATAAATAATATAGGCAAGAAGGACAGAACCAATGAGGTTGGCCAAGTAAACTGTTGCCCAGTTTCTGGCTACAGCCCCAGGCGTAACAAATCCGGCTAAAGCTCCAATGGGTATCAGACAGTTTCCCGTGAAAAGTTCGCCGCCGGCTATGATCACTAAAATCAAACCAACCGTAAATGAAGCCCCGCCGATTAGCTTGGACAGACCAACTCCCACATATTGGCTTAAATCTTGCATCACAACGGTATAAAGAAATCCGCCGAAACCTATATAGACACCTGCTAGGATTCCAAGCAGCAACATCTGGTGAAACTTTAAGCTGCACTTTGCAACTGCGGCAGAGCAAGCGCTCTTTGCGATGTCAGCCGGAGATTTAAAGCTCATCGGGATCTCCCCTTTTGGTATTAATTTTGCTCCTACAACGTGTCATTGAAATTTATAGCATTAATAAAGCTGATCGTCGATCCATGTTCTTATCAAATAGCATTGAGTCAAAACTATCTTATACTTTCGCATAATCATCTTAACACAAATTATTTTTCCCCTGACCTGAAAGCTGTGCTCCTCATGGACTATCGATATTTCTGATGTTAAGATAGTGGTCATAAAATCTTTGATTTGGGGGTGTGAAAAATGAGCAGTAATTTAAAGAGATTTTATATATTAACGATAATCTTACTCGCGTTGACTTTTTTAGTGGGCTCAGTAACCATGGTCAGTGCCAAGGAAAAAGAGTTGAGGATAAGCTATCCGGATGATCCTAAGACCGCTGATTGTCAGAAAAATACCGCCTACTATATGTTGCCGCTTAATTGCTTCGATAGGCTGATAGAGTGTATAACCCTCGAATCTGGAGCCTCGGACCTCGTACCCGGATTGGCTGAAAGCTGGGAGGTCACTCCCGACGGTAAGACCTATACCTTTCATCTTAGGCGCGGCGTTTATTTCCACAACGGTGAGGAATTGACCGCGGACGATGTAGTCTATACCTTCGATCGAATGTTGGATCCCAAAACCCAAGCCCTGAACACGGATATCCTAAACTTTGTGGATGGAGCCCAAGACCGTCTTGACGGAAAAACAGATACTACCAAAGGGTTAAAGGCATTGGACAAATATACTGTCCAGATAACATTAAGCCAGCCGTTCGCACCCTTTTTGTCCGTCATGGCCAGCCCGCAAGCGAGCATTTTTAATCGCAAATTCACCGAAAAAGCCGGAGATCAATTTGGCCTCACCGCGAAAACAACTTGTGGAACGGGACCTTTCATAATGAAGGAGTACGTGCTGAACGATCATGTAACGCTGGTGGCCAACGATAAATATTATCGCGGGCGTCCAGAGCTGGACAGGATATTTGTCAGGGTTGTAACTGACCCGGAGACCATGAGGATGCTTTTTGAGGCCGGCGAAATCGATATCTTCGATTGCGACTACGCCTTTTCTCAGATTCCCTATTTTCTTGAGAACCCAAAATGGAAGGATCGAGTCGTGAGCGGTCCAAGGGTTGGGATATATTACATGTGCATCAATCAAAAAAAGGAACCTTTCGGAGACGTAAGGGTACGCAAAGCCCTTCAAATGGCCATCGACAGACAAATGATTTTAGACACCTTGTTTTATGGACGCGGCACTTTAGCTCACGGCGTCATGCCAAAGGGGCTAATAGGGTACAATCCGGATCTTGAGCCAATCGTCTATGACCCGAAGAAGGCAAAGGAGCTTTTAGCCGAAGCAGGATACCCCGACGGAGTGGATATGACCTTAGTCCAAGTGAGCACCTGGGGACAGACTTGGGCTAAAATGAACGAGCTCGTGCAAGCGATGGTTAAAGAAGCGGGCTTTCGAGTCAAGATCAGCCAGGTCGATGAATCGACATACTATGCCGTGAGAAAAACAGGCGATTCGGATCACTACATGCAGGTATGGTCAGCTGATTTTAACGATCCCGATAACTTCTTCTACACTTTTTTTAGCAAATCCGGAACTGTAGTACGTTCATTTAACAACAACGATCCTGAGGTATTTGAGGCTTTGGATCGCGCGAGGACCATAACCGATCAGAAGGAGCGCATAGCTCTTTATCGCGAACTTGAAAAAAAGATCGTCCACGATCAGGCAGCATGGGTGCCCTTTTTCAATATAGAACACCTATACGTGCTTGCACCCAGGGTGAAGAAATTCGTCGTTCCGTGGAACGGCTGGAGCGACATGTCATATTACGAAACGAATGTCGAATGATGTCGATTAAGGTGCCCGGTGCCGTGTTGCAGAAAGAGTAAACAAAAGTTAATAGGACAAATAGGGTTTTTGGCACCTGATGGGTGATGATAAATCAGAGAATGAAACGATATCTTAAAAAAGTGATATAGGGTTTTCCTCAAAAAAGACGGGGTTCCCACACAACGTTAATTTAGCGGCACAACGTTAACGAATGTTATGGTGTGTCTTTTAGCTAGAGCTACCTAAAGACTTCTTTTAAGACCTGTAAACCTGTTTCTTTGACGATAAAGCCTGGTTATTCGTTTTCGATGCTTTGATCAATATCACAGTAAGAAAGGTGATTTATGAGGTGTGGAAATATATATTGAACAGACTGCTCATATCGATCCCTATTCTCCTGTGCGTAACTTTTCTCGTATTTGTATTGTTGAACGTCGTCCCGGGCGATCCGGTGGCTTTGATGATGAAGGAAAAGGTCAGCGCCGACGTCGTAGCGAGGGTCCGTGCCCAGATGCACTTGGACGATCCGTGGATAATAAGATATTTCAGGTTTTTGTGGGGATTGTTACACGGAGACTTGGGCACGTCCTATAAATTGCAGCGTTCCGTGACTGATTTGATCCTTCAGGCATTTCCCAGGACGATGGTATTGGCCTTTTCCGCTGCTTTGGTCTCATGGATCGTAGGTATCCCTGCTGGCATTTTATCCGCCATAAGGCAGTACTCGGTGACTGACTACTTTTTCATGGGATTTTCCCTTGCCGGCGTATCCATGCCCGTATTTTGGTCCGCCCTATTGTTTCAGTACGTCTTTGCCCTAAAACTGGGGTGGTTGCCAGTAGCGGGCTTTTATGGCTGGCGATACGTCATCATGCCTGCCATCGTTCTTGGGTGGAGTTCCGCCGGCCTTATTGCAAGGCTTACCAGGTCGAGCTTGCTAGACGTAATGCGTAACGACTACATCAGAACGGCTAGATCAAAGGGGGCCAGGGAGCTAGCCGTCATTACCGGACATGCCCTTAAAAACGCCTTACTGCCGGTAGTAACGATAATGGCAATACAGGTGGCGAGCTTGCTTTCCGGAGCCGTAATTACAGAAAGCGTGTTCGGAATCCCTGGGGTCGGCAGAGTCGCGGTTGATGCCATTAAAAGCAGGGATATGCCGTTGCTTCAAGGTTCTGTCCTTTTTGCCACGATTCTCGTCATCCTGGGAAATTTGGTGGCCGATATCTTGTATTCTCTCTTAGATCCTCGCATAAGGCTGGAGAAGTAGGGCAAAGCCATGGAAAAAGAGAAACTATTAGCACACGAAACCCTCTTTGCAGATATAATCCGAGCTTTTAAAGAAAACAAGACTGCTTTATTTGGCCTGATTGTAGTGGTTATTTTGGTTGTTTTAGCCATATTTGCACCTTATGTTACGCCTTACGATCCTTACGAGATTGACCTTAACAATCGTTTCTCAAAACCTTCATTAAATCATTGGTTTGGAACGGATATGTTTGGCCGAGACCTCTTTACTCGAGTAATCTACGGTGCCAGGATCTCGCTTGCCATTGGCCTGATACCGAGCCTCATAGCCGTTTCCATCGGAGCGATACTTGGCGTGGTAAGCGGGTACATAGGAGGTCGGCTCGGTTATTGGGTGATGAGAATGGCCGATGTGGTGATGGCCTTTCCCTCGCTTCTTTTAGCAATCGTAGTTATGTATACCTTAGGAGCCACCTTGTTTAACCTGTTTATCGCGTTGAGCGTGGTCGGATGGGCAGGCGCAGCTAGGGTCGTGAGGTCACAGGCATTGTCGATAAGGGAAAAGGAGTTTATCGAGGCAGCCAAGGCAATAGGAGTTAAAGACATTAAAATAATGGCAAGACACGTATTCCCAAATTGTCTGCCCTCGCTGATGGTTTTATTTACGATGAACATCCCTGATGCGATTCTTTCGGAGGCCAGCTTGAGTTTCTTGGGTGTGGGTGCCCAACCTCCTACTCCGAGTTGGGGGCTCCTTGTATCAAACGGAAAGGAGTTCCTTTTTTCTGCTCCCTGGGTGGCGATACTCCCTGGCGTTGCCATATTTATAACAGTACTGGCCTTTAACTTCATTGGAGATGGCTTGCGTGATGCCATTGATCCCTATCTTAAAGGTTGAAGAAATGGAGCTAGCGACGTGCAAGATAACCTGTTAAAAATTAAAAACCTCAGGACATACTTTTTCACCAGAAGGGGCATCGTGAAAGCCGTCGATGGCGTGGATATGGAGGCAAAAAAAGGAAAGCTCACCGCGCTGGTCGGGGAATCAGGTTGTGGCAAGAGCGTAACAGGCCTTTCAATAATGGGCCTGATTCCTTCGCCGGTCGGCAAGATCGTAGAGGGGGAAATTCTCTTCGAGGGCAATGACCTGGCTAAATTAAACTATAAAGAAATGGCCGATTTGCGCGGCAAGGATATTTCGATGATTTTTCAGGAGCCCATGACTTCCTTAAACCCTGTATTGACTATAGGCCGTCAAGTGGGAGAACCGCTTCACATTCATTCCTCTTTATCCCCGGAGGAGATAAATGAACGCGTCTTGTCAATTTTAGATCTGGTTGGAATTCCCGAACCGCACTCCAGGTTGAAGTCTTACCCTCATCAACTGTCGGGCGGGATGAGGCAAAGGGTCATGATCGCCATGGCCTTGATATGTAGGCCTAAGCTTCTAATTGCCGATGAGCCGACGACGGCTTTAGATGTGACCATACAAGCTCAGATATTGGACTTGATGCTCGAACTTATGAAAAAAATAAATACGTCCATAATACTAATCACTCACGACTTAGGCGTAGTTGCAGAGGTTTGCGACGAGGTTAACGTCATGTATGCCGGAAAGATCGTCGAAAAGGGCGATGTCTTCGGCATATTTGATAACCCGTCTCATCCCTACACATGGGGATTGCTTCGGTCGATACCAAGGATAGAAAAAAAGGGGAAAGCAAAGAAACTTTACACTATAAAGGGCATGGTCCCAAATTTAATTGACCCGCCTCCGGGATGTCGATTCGCCGATCGCTGCGATAAGGCTAGGGGCATTTGCTGTGAGGAAGAACCACCCTTTACTACAATAGAGGAAGGACACTTTGTTAAATGTTGGCTTTTTGCTTGAAACCCAGACATATTGAGGACAACTAGAGCTATGGAAAAGGCGCTTATAAGCACGAAGAACCTGACGAAAATTTTTTCACTTTCGACCGGGCCTTTGGGTAGGAAGAAGGTATTTGTGCACGCCGTTGAAGATGTAAATATAGATATAGCAAGCAGGGAAACCTTTGCTCTTGTGGGAGAGTCCGGTTGCGGCAAGACAACCCTTGGGAGGCTCTTGCTTCGCCTCATCGAGCCCACAAAGGGCGAAGTGCTCTTTAAGGGCGAAAACATCTTTTCGCTGGATGAGGAACAAATGCGATCCCTGAGGCGCGACATGCAGATCATATTTCAGGACCCCTATGCTTCGTTGGATCCGAGGATGAGGATCCTTGATATACTGGCTGAACCGCTGAAAACCCATAATAAAGGCATAAGCAAGAAAGAAATTGTTGACAGGGTTAAGGAACTGCTTTCCGTGGTGGGGTTGCAGGACTTTGTTATGTCGGGCTTTCCACATCAATTTAGCGGTGGACAGCGCCAAAGGATCGGTATTGCTCGAGCGTTGGCCTTAAACCCCGAATTTATAGTATGTGACGAGGCCGTATCTGCACTTGATGTCTCGATTAGGGCCCAAATCTTGAACCTTTTAATAGATTTAAAGGAGCGTTTTAACTTGACGTTGCTGTTCATCACTCATGATTTGAGCGTCGTGAGCTTTCTATCCGATAGGATTGGGGTGATGTACCTGGGCAAGTGCGTAGAGATCGGTCCGACAGCGGATATATTTGATCATCCTCTTCATCCTTATACATTATTTCTTTTGTCTGCCGTGCCGGTGCCTGATCCTCACGCAAGAGATAGAGCGAAGCTCATTCTAAAAGGAGATATACCAAGTCCTATTAATGTGCCATCGGGGTGTAGGTTTCATGCCCGATGTCCCTATCTCAGGGACGTATGCGTAAGCGAGGAACCGCAGATGCAATATATTGGAAACAGAGGGTTTGCCTGTCATTTCCCGCTTTATTAAAATCGATGAGGAGATGTGAAGATAATGAGAAAGGTTAAGGCACTGCATCCAGGCGATACGATTGGTTTGATCGCGCCCTCAAGCCCGGCTCCCTTGGATGACTTAGAAAAAGCCGTTGCAGCGATAACCGATCTGGGTTTTAATGTCAAGGTTGGCGCAAGCTGCTATGAATCCTACGGTTACATGGCAGGCCCCGAAGAAATTCGAGCCCAAGATATACACGCGATGTTCAACGACCCGAAGATAAACGGAATATTTTGCGTTAGAGGCGGCGATGGAGCCATCCGTCTGCCGAGGTTAATCGACATGGGACTTATCTCTAAAAACCACAAAGTTTTCTTAGGATACAGCGACATCACCATTCTTCATTTGATGTTCAACTTACATGGCCAATTTTGTACATTCCATGGCCCCATGCCTTCGACTGACATGATAAAAGACAGCTTTCACGGTTACGAAAAAGACCACCTTTTGAAGGCGATTTGTGACGATGAGCCGATAGGGGAATTAAAGCCTTACGATGGCGCTCCTCCCTTGCAAACCCTGGTCGGAGGGACGGCGGAAGGGAAAATAATAGGCGGGAATATGAGCTTGATCTGCGCCCTAATGGGAACGCCATGGGAGATAGACACCAAGAATCGCATTCTGATACTTGAAGACATAGACGAACCACTTTACAAGATAGACCGCATGTTGACCCAACTGTTGCTGGCAGGCAAGCTTGAAGCCGCCTCAGGAATAGTGCTGGGGCAGTTTACGAACGTAACTCACAAGGACCCTGAAAGGACTTTTACTTTAGACAAGATATTTGAAGACGTAGTGGCAAAAGCAGGCAAGCCCACGTTAATAAACGGGTATTTTGGTCACGGCGATAAAAAGGTCACCTTACCGCTAGGTGCTCGAGCAGTGATCGATGGTGCCAATTCGTCCTTTACGATCGTAGAATCCGGCGTCGTA
>NZ_CALETC010000119.1:0-1105 GCF_937920065.1 Acetomicrobium mobile | reverse complement strand
TTTTCGCCAACATAAGCAATAACTGTTATTTCACTAATTAGCACTTTAGCAAAATTGCCATCAATGGACGTCAATTTTCCCTTAAGAATGTTGGCCTGACCTATGAAGTCGGCAACGAAAAGGGAAGTGGGGTTCGTATAAAGCTCAAATGGCGTCGCTATCTGTTCAACCTTGCCCCCGTTTAAGACGGCAATCCTGTCTGCCAGAGCTAATGCTTCCTTTTGGTCGTGGGTAACATAAACGCAAGTGATCCCAAGGCGCTTCTGTAAGCTGCGAATTTCAGAGCGCATGTAAATTCGAAGCTTCGCATCGAGGTTGGACAACGGTTCGTCCATCAGCAGCACCTGAGGATTAATAACCAATACCCTTGCCAAGGCAACTCTTTGCTGTTCTCCGCCCGAAAGCTGATTTGGGAATCGGTCTTCTATTCCACCT
Organism: Acetomicrobium mobile; assembly: GCF_937920065.1. Lineage (NCBI taxonomy): Bacteria > Thermotogati > Synergistota > Synergistia > Synergistales > Acetomicrobiaceae > Acetomicrobium > Acetomicrobium mobile. The sequence goes on along the minus strand of NZ_CALETC010000119.1, from coordinate 670 downwards.
AAGCTTACCGTTTCGAGGGCCTCTGCGACACGCCTAACAATCTCTCCAGTCGGCAACTTCCTGATCTTAAGGCCATAAGCGATATTGTCAAATACAGTCATATGGGGAAATAAGGCATAGTTTTGAAACACAAAGCCTATGTTTCGTTTGTTCGCCGCTATGCTCGTTACGTCATGTTTGCCGATGAAGACTTGTCCTTCTGTGGGCGCCTCAAAGCCTGCAATCATGCGCAGGATGGTGGTCTTTCCGCATCCTGACGGCCCAAGCAAAGTTATAAGTTCACCTGCATTAATCTGAAGATTAACGTCGTCTACCGCCTTAAAGGCTGCTTCGCCACTATTAAATATTTTGGTCAAATGCTTAAGACAAATGGGAACGGACAATTTATATCCCCCTTTGCCACTTGAGGTTAGGATAAAGCGCCTCGAAAAGCAACCTTATAACCCACATGGCCATGGCAACGATCAGTATCAGGACCACGGAGAAGGCCGCTGCCTGGGCAAAAAGCAGCTCTGTAATGCATTCAAGTATACGTACTGTCAGCAAGCTCAATCGTACCGAGACCAAAAATATCGTAGCACTTATAGCGGTCATCGAGACCACGAACAAATATTGAGTCCCGGTTATGATCGCCGGTGCTCTGCCGTTCAAACTCTATTACCTCTTTTAC
>NZ_CALETC010000118.1:0-19765 GCF_937920065.1 Acetomicrobium mobile | reverse complement strand
ATCTTAAACACCTAACGCCAAGAGCTTGAGCTCTTCTTCAAAGCCGAATAAACAGCCCCGGCCTCTCTTAGGGCATTCAACTCCTCAAGCGCTTTACCTGTACCCAGGGCTACGCATTCCAAGGGTGAATCAGCCACATAAGTATGAATGCCCGTTTGTTCGTATATGAGCTCCGGCAATCCTTGAAGTAAAGCTCCTCCTCCCGTTAGCGCGATCCCTCTGTCAATAATATCGGCAGAAAGTTCCGCTGGCGTTAGCTCGAGTACGCGCCTAATACTTCGAATTATGGATGCAACGATGTCTTCGATTGCCTCTCGGACGTCATCGGTCGTCAACTCAACTTGTCTTGGCAGGCCCAGAACCACATCTCGGCCCTTTACGATCATTGTCCTTGCCTTATCATTTGAAATTTTGCAGCAGTTTCCAATAGATATTTTTAAGGCTTCAGCAGTCTGTGAACCTATTTCCAGGTTATATTTCTTTCGGACATATCTTATTATTGCCTCATCCATAGCATCACCGCCAAGGCGCGGGGACTCGGCAACCACAAGTCCTCCAAGGGAGATGACCGCGATATCGGATGTTCCTCCACCGACATCCACGATCATGTTGCCTCTCGGTTCTTCGATTGCAAGCCCGGCGCCTATTGCCGCGGCCATAGGTTCCTCAATAAGGTATGCTTCTTTGGCTCCAACCTCCAAGGCTGCCTCCAATACAGCCCTTCTTTCGACATCGGTGGCACCCGAAGGCACCCCGATCATCACTCGATGGCGTAAAAACTTATTGATGCCGGACAAAACTTTTTTCAGGAAATGTCGTATCATGGCCTCCGTCATGGTGTAATTGGCGATGACTCCGCTTTGAAGGGGACGCACTGCTACGACGTTACCCGGCGTTCTGCCAAGCATTCTTTTTGCCTCCGAGCCAACGGCCAAAATCTTATTCGTGTTCTGATCTATGGCAACCACCGATGGCTCCCTCATAACCACTCCTTTACCTTTTATGTAAATCAATATCATGGCCGTTCCCAAATCTATGCCTATATCCATGCCCAACACCTACGGCAACCTCCTTCTATCTTTTAAGGCTAAAAACGAAATTGCGGGCGACAGCAATGTACTCCGTGATATTCCAGCGCAATGGGTCATACTGAACCTGCCACAGAAAAAGCCCCTTAGCTGGAGCAGTAAGCCCCGCGTCTTCGCGGGATCCTTCTTCCAAAAGCCTGCCAACATCCGATAAACTTTTACGACCCATTGCTATTTGATCCATTGTACCAATAATAATCCTAACCATGTTCGTCAAAAAAGACCTTCCTGTTATCGTCACCTTTACTGCAAAACCGTCAGTTTCCATCCCAGCCTCAATTATAGTACGTCGCGTATTTGACGGACGATCGGCCTTCCTGCAAAAGGCACCAAAATCGTGACAGCCTTCTATCATCGTTAAAAAGGACCTTGCTTTTTCCATGTCCCAAGCATTTTTGTTCCACCAAAGGTACTTATTTAAATGAGGAAGCCTGGATTCGCCCTTCCATATAAAATAAACATACTTTCTCCAGAGGGCGCTTTTTCTCGCATTGAAATCATTACTTACAGAAGCCACATCGAATACACCAATAGTGGGAGGCAAATTCGCTTGCAGCGCCCTTCGCAGACTTCGCGAATCGTGAGGCCAACACATATCGAAATGAATAACTTGTCCCAGTGCATGGACGCCACTGTCAGTTCTGCCTGCGCATGTTACTTTAACATTTTCTTGATTTAGAATAGATAAAGTTTCTTCCAAAACGGCCTGTACTGTCAAAAGATTCCTTTGTCGTTGAAAACCGTGAAAGGCTGAACCGTCATAGGATATCAACGCAGCATAGCGAGTCAAAGCACCCACTTGTCCAGCACCACCCCGCTTGCACAAGTCAAAAGGACGGTCAACAAGTAAAGCCCATCGGATAAAGTCCAACGTAAGGGTTTCATCCTGCTGCGCCCAATGCCCCCGCGGTAACATCTGGCCTCCATTGCAATGGCCAAGTCGTCTGCCCTCTGAAACACGATGACGAAAAGGGGAACCAGTACAGGTATGAAGGCCTTAAATCTTTTTATGAGGTTCCCGCTATCAAGGTCAGCGCCTCGTGCCAACTGAGCCTTTATTATTTTATCTGTCTCGTCAAGAAGTGTAGGTATGAAACGCAGGGCTATCGTCATCATCATGGCGAATTCATGCGCGGGTACGTGAAAACGCTTAAAAGGCGAAAGCAGGGATTCTATTCCGTCGGATAATTCAATGGGGCTCGTTGTCATCATGGTTATATTGGCAAATAATATTAAAAACAAAAGCCTCAGTCCCATCTTAATGCTGGCAGCGAGACCTTCTTTTGTTATGGATATGAAGAAAATCTTGAATAATTCTTCACCGCTGGCAAATAACAAATTTATTAAGACTGTGAAAATTATCAATATCAAGACCGGTTTTATTGAGGCCATAATCGTCTTTAACGAAAGCTTACTCAAAGCACTTATCGCGATTAGAACGACAAACCACAAAAAATATGGCCAAAGGGAAGTGCTCGCAAGAAAAACGGAGGTTATCAATGCTATGGCACTTAAGATCTTGGCCCTTGGATCTAATGAATGCACAAAAGATTGGGTTGGGACGTATTGCCCTAGAGACAGGTGTTCTAAGAAAGGCATGAAGACACCTCTTTTTCGATGTTCTCTAGTAAAATATCTTCCCTCCACGTAAGAGGGACATTTAAACCCGCTCGCCGCAAATGCAGCGCAAATTCCAAAATATCCGGAAGCACAAGGCCCTTTGCCGGCCTATCGATGAGATCCTCGACAACTTCGCCGGGAGGTCCGCATAATTTCTTTCGTCCATCTTCAAGTATTAACAATCTATCGCAATAGTCAAGAACCATCTCAATATCATGGGTGATTTGTACTATGGCCACACCTCTGCCTTTAAAGGCTTCAAGAACGGAAAACAAACCTTGTCTGCCCTTAAAGTCAAGCCCGGCCGTTGGTTCATCTAAAACCAGATAGGAAGGTTCGGTCACAACGATGGACGCTAAAGCCACTTTTCTTCGCTGCCCTCCAGACAGCTCAAAGGGGTTTCTTGAAAGCACCTCTTCATCGAGATCAAAGATCTCCAAAGCTTCCTTTATCTTTCTGAGAGCCTCCTCCTCGGGAATGCCAAAGTTCTTGGGAGCATACATCATCTCCTCCAAAACAGTCTCCGCAAAAAGCTGATGTTCTGGGTATTGGAAGGCAAGACCAACCTTACGTCGCACTGATTTAAGATGAGGAGCCTTGGGATAAAGCTTCAATCCATCCACGAAAACCTCGCCTTGAGAGGGAAACAGCAATCCGTTAAGCATTTGAGCCAAAGTGGTCTTTCCGCTACCGGTATGCCCCACTATGGCCACCCATTCTCCCGATTCAACAGAAAATGAGACGTTACTAAGCGATACCGTCTCCAATGGAGTATCTTTATGATATATATAACTGACGTCACGTACCTCTATCGACATAACTTTTGCACCACATTTTCAGCCATATCTTCAGCACGAGGAAAAACCTCATCATCAAGGAGGCCCCTTGTCTTAAGATCCCGACAGAGCCTGAAGATAGCCGGTTCCTTTATTCCAAACTCTACCAGTTTTGAGTCCTCTAAAACATCACCTAATCTTCCATAGAAGGTTAATTTACCCTGTCCAAGTACGGCAACGTAATCTGACATTAAGATCTCTTCTACTCTATGGGTAATCGTGACTACTGTCATGCCACCGTCATGCAGTTTCTTTAAGACCTCCATCAAATCTCTTCTGCCTTCAGGATCCAACATGCTAGTGGCTTCATCCAAGACTATGCACTTAGGTTTCATGGCCAGCGCTCCCGCAAGGGCCAAACGCTGTTTTTGGCCGCCTGAAAGAGCATATGTGGGTTTTTGCGCAAATTCAGCAAGGCCAGTCACGTCCAATGCCCAATTGACGCGCCCTTTTATTTCCTCGCTTGATAACCCGAGGTTTTCTGGACCAAAAGCCACTTCTTCTTCTACTACGGAAGCCACGATTTGATTTTCAGGATTTTGAAATACCATGCTCACGTTTTTTCTTATTTCCCAGTGCAAAGATGAGTCTTTCGTGTCATTTCCCAACACGAAACAAACGCCCCGCGTTGGCAGTAGCAGGGCGTTTAAATGTTTCGCCAGGGTAGACTTACCCGATCCGTTATCCCCAACGACCGAAACCCACCATCCGGCTTCCACGTCCATTGTTATTCCCGAAATGGCAGGTCTCTTTGTATCGGGATAATAAAACGTTACATCCCGTAAAGAAAAAATCCTCTCTTTGCTCATATTTAATTACTGAACAAACTCGATGATCGCTCTCGGGGCAGCGTCTCCCTTACGATAACCTAACTTCACTATTCTGGTATAGCCTCCCGGGCGATTGGCATAACGAGGCGCCAACTCATTGAACAACTTCAATGTCGCCTCTTTGTTTCGCAATCTAGATATGACGATTCTTCTGTCATGCAAACTTCCGCCCTTAGCTCGAGTTACCAACTTTTCCACGAATCTCCTAAGCTCTTTGGCTCTCGGCAACGTGGTTTCTATGCTTTCATGAACGATAAGGCTTGCTGCCATGTTTATGAGCATCGCATTTCTATGAGCGCTGTAGCGCCCAAGCGTCCTAGAGCGTACCCGATGCCTCATCCTTTACTCCTCCTTGCCTTTGTTTTCACCTGAATCGTTTCCGGTGTTGTCATCCTTTTGACCCTTGCCCTCCTTTGATTCTGCCTTGATAGAACTCAAAGTCAGGTCAAAGGCCCCAAGTTTTTCTTCTATTTCCTTTAATGAAATCTTTCCTAGGTTGCGAATCTTCAAGAGATCTTCTCTCGTGTATTGGATCAAATCTCCGATTGTACGAATACCCGCACGAAGTAGACAGTTCTCGCTCCTAACAGACAGTTCCAGGTCGCGGATGGGCCGTGATAGCAAGGGGTCCACTTCCTCTTCTTCGGAGAGTGCCTGCAATGCCCCAACTTCCTCTGGAGCAGACGGTTTCTTCACCAAGAGAGAAGCAATGTGGCTGAAATACTGATTTAATATCTTAACTGACTCGAGAAAGGCCTTCGTAGGTGCTATGGTTTCGTTAGTCCACAATTCAACCAGCAAGCTCTCGTAATCCGTACGCTGACCGACCCTTGCGGCGCTAATGCTATAATTAGCCCTCAAAACCGGCGAGAACACCGCATCTATTAACAACACGTCCACGGGCAGATAGTTAGGCCTGGGCCTGTCCATGGTAAAGTAGCCAACGCCTCGTTCCACGTAAAGGTCCATGCCTAACTTATGACCTTCTTCCAAGGTGCATATATAGGCCTCAGGATTCGGAAACTCCACCTCGCTGTCGGGAACTACATCTGCGGCAGTCACGATCTTTGGCCCCTGCGCCTCGAGCCTGAGTATTCGCACCTCTTCGCTATGTGATATAACAGCCAGTTTTTTGATATTTAAAATAACCTCTAAAACGTCCTCTACTACGCCGGGCACTGTGCTGAACTCGTGCAATACGCCATCTATTCTAATGGCAGAAACAGCAGCTCCCGATATGGACGACAGCAAAACGCGCCTAATGGCGTTCCCTAAAGTCACGCCATAACCCCTTTCCAAGGGTTCTATCCTTATTCGCCCATAACCCGAACTGCATTCTTCAATATTAATATCCGGCACAACGCGTTCCAAACTAATCCTCTCCTTAATAATTATCGAGCGTAGAACTCGACGATGAGCTGCTCGTTGACAGGAACATCAATTTGCTCTCTCGTTGGAAGGGATATTACTCTCCCCTCCATGCGTTCCGCCTGCAATTCCAGCCATTCGGGCGTGGTTCGAGCCGAAGCTACCTCCAGGTTTTCTTTGATTATGGGTATATCTCGGCTCTTTGAGGCAATTCCTATGACATCGCCCACTTTTACCAAAGCGCTTGGTATATCTAACCTCTTGCCATTAACTGTTATATGGCCGTGAGAGACCAACTGCCGAGCTTGCGCTCTGCTTGAGGCAAAGCCAAGACGATAAACTACGTTGTCCAAACGTCGCTCTAGCAATTGAATAAAATTATGGCCTTTTTGCCCAGCCATCCTGCTCGCATTCTCAAAGAACCTCTCAAATTGTCTCTCAGTCATGCCGTACATTCTCCTGAGTTTTTGCTTTTCGTGCAATCGGAGTCCGTATTCACTAAATTTTCTGCGTCTATGGCTGTGTTGCCCTGGAATAGTGTTCCTTCGCGCTATGGCACATTTCTCCGAATAGCATCTATCGCCCTTTAAGAAAAGTTTAACTCCTGCCCTGCGACACAATCTGCAGGAAGGACCTGTATATCTGCTCATATCGTGATCTTTCCCTCCTTCGACTCCAAACTAAAATTATACTCGTCGTCGCTTTGGAGGACGACACCCGTTGTGCGGAATTGGGGTGGCATCCTTTATCATGTTTATTTGAAGACCTGCCGCCTGCAGGCTTCTGATGGCCGATTCTCTGCCGGGCCCGGGGCCTTTAACTATAACATCAACCTCAACCACTCCGTGATCTTGTGCCTGCTTTGCGGCTGTTTGAGCTGCCATTTGAGCAGCGTAGGGAGTGGATTTACGCGTTCCCTTAAAGCCAACCGTTCCTCCCGATGCCCACGCGATAACACCGCCTTGTTTATCGGTTATGCTAATGATCGTGTTGTTAAAAGTGGAGTGGATACGGGCAACGGCATAATTTATATTCTTTCTTTCTTTTCTCCTCGTGCGCCTCTTGGTGCTTTTAGCCACTCAATTTCCCTCCTTAAATAATAACTTCTCTTACTTCTTCATTGTGGCTTTTTTCTTGCCAGCAATAGCCCTCCTAGGGCCTTTTCGGGTACGAGCGTTCGTTCGAGTGCGCTGTCCCCTGACAGGAAGACCCAATCGATGCCTCAGTCCTCGGTAACAACCGATATCCATCAATCGCTTGATGTTGGCACTGACTTCACGCCTAAGGTCTCCTTCGACCTTATAGTTGTTCTCTATCTCCCTTTGTAATTTATTGATCTCTTCCTCGGTAAGATCTTTCACCCTGGTGTCCGGATTAATACCGGTGGCAGCCAGGATATTTTTTGCTGAAGGAAGGCCTATTCCATAAATATAGGTCAATGCTATTTCGATTCTCTTATCTCTGGGCAAATCAACCCCTGCTATTCGAGCCATGCCCGATTACCTCCTTACACCCTGTCGTTGTTTATGTTTCGGATCTCTTTTACATATTATCCATACCCTTCCGTGGCGTCGAATAACCTGACAATGCTCACAGATAGGTTTCACAGAAGGTCTGACTTTCATTATTCTACTTCCCCCTTTAAAGCTACTTATATCTATATACAATTCGCCCTCTTGTCAAGTCATAAGGCGATACTTGAACCAGGACTTTGTCTCCCGGCAAGATTCTTATGAAGTGCATTCGCATCTTACCCGAGACATGAGCTAGCAATATATGCCCGTTTTCAAGCTCCACCTTAAACATTGCATTAGGCAACGGCTCAAGCACCGTACCCCGTAACTCGATGACATCTTCCCTCGCCATGCGCGCTGACCTACCCCCTCTTAATTAGAACCCTTCTTTTCGTAGTACACCAACAATTGTTGGTGTATCCACTCATCGCTAATCTCACGATTATCTTCCAGACGCTCCTTCAATTCGCGTAAGTGCCAATTGGTAGCCTGAAGATGTTTAGGGTTTTTTGGCTTCGGGCGGGTTATGGAACGGTGCTTGCCGTCAGCCACATAAACCCGATTATTCAATGCATCCTTGCCTATTATTACATAAAATGTGCCCTTATCCTTTCCCTTTTTAGAGATGACGACCCTGCCTATTTCAAAATCCTCGAGATCCAAGATCGTCACTCCCACGGTGTAAGTATGACTCCGCCATCCTCGGTAATAAGCACGGTATGCTCAAAATGTGCCGCGTCTGAGTGATCGGCCGTGGCAACGGTCCATCCATTGTCTAAAACGATCACTTCCTCGTTTTTCCCCGCTATTACCATTGGCTCTATGGCGAGGGTAAAGCCGCTTTTAAGCACAATCCCGTCACCCTGTCTCCCAAAATTTAGAACTTGGGGCGCCTCATGAAGGTTTCTTCCTATGCCATGCCCGGCGTAATCTCGAACAAGCCCATAATTCTGCGAAGTTACGAAATGCTCAATGGTATATCCCACATCACCTAATGTGCTACCGGCCTTTGCTGTTCTTATAGCTCTATATAAAGCCTCTTTCGTCACCTCAAGCAGTCTGGCTCTGCTTGCGCTCACGCTTCCAACAGGATAGGTGCACGCGGCATCGCTAAAGTAACGCTCAAAACAGGCACCTACATCTATGCTTACAATATCTCCTTCCATTAATATCCTGTTCGGATCTGGAATGCCATGAACTATCTCGTCATTGATAGAAACACAGATGCTCCCCGGAAAAGGACAGGGCGCGCCCGGGAAAGAATAGCCTTTGAATGCAGGAACTCCGCCGCTTTTAGTTATCATCTCCTCAGCCCTGACATCTAAGCTCCTGGTATCCACTCCAGGTCTTATGAGGTCATTCATGAGCTTTAATACATCTGCTACAATCAATCCAGCTCGTTTCATTCTCTCGATTTCCCATTTTTTCTTAATTCGAATCATCTTTACCTCCACATAAACCTTCGATGGCGCGCAAAACTTCATCGCTCTCCAAAGAAGCATCGACAGCGATGAGATTGCCTTTATCTTTGTAATAAGCCAGCAAGGGAGCTGTTTCTTTTTCGTATACCTTTAGGCGCTGTCTTACGACATCGGGCTTATCGTCATCGCGCTGCACCAACTTGCCGCCACAATTTTTGCAGCAATCTTCACTCGGGTAATCTTCGTTGTAGACATTATAAATCGCATTGCAGTTGGGACAAACCCGCCTACCTGACAGGCGTCGCACCAACGTTTCTTCGTCGGCATCGAAGAACACGACAGCATCAAGTACAATCCCTTCGGATTTCAAAAGCTCGTCCAAGGCCTCCGCTTGTTTGACCGTTCTGGGAAACCCATCTAAAATAAAACCTTTTTTAGAGTCTTCTTTCTTAAGCCTTCTTCTAACCATTTCTATGATCAATTCATCGGGCACTAAACGACCAGAATCCATATAAATTTTGGCCTCTTTGCCCAACTCAGTTTCATTTCTAACGTGTTCGCGCAGCATATCGCCCGTCGATATATGTGCTATTCCGTATTTAGCAGCCAGCTTAACCGCTTGGGTTCCCTTTCCCGCGCCAGGTGGACCTAAAAATATCATGCGCAACTTCCTTCCTCCTTAATCACGTTAATTACAGTCGAAGTATTCCGCCTGCTTTCCCCTTCCGCCTCACAAGGCCCTCGTAATGGCGCATGAGCAACTGGGCCTCGATCTGTTGGACGGTTTCCAGCGCTACGCCAACAACGATCAACACTGCAGTGCCTCCAAAGTAAAAAGTGGTTATACCAAGCATTTGCGTCAATAACGAAGGAAGTAGGGCAATGACTGCAAGAAATATCGCACCCCCAAGGGTAACTCTGGACAATACCCTTTCAATGTAATCTGCTGTAGGCCGACCTGGCCTGATGCCGGGGATGAAGCCTCCATATTTTTTGAGGTTATTGGCTACCTCTATGGGGTTAAACACGACGGCCGTGTAAAAGTAAGTAAAAAAGATAATTAATAGCACGTAAAGAATCATGTAAATCGGACTGCTTGGAGAAAGTACCTTAGATATAGTTTGTGCAAAACTGGCAGAAAAAAATCTCGCAATGGTAGTAGGAAACAGCAAAACGGAAGAAGCAAAGATTATCGGGATTACCCCTGCACTATTAACCCTTAAAGGTATGAACGTAGATTGGCCACCGTAAATCTTATTTCCGATGACTCGTTTAGCGTATCGAACAGGCAAACGCCTTTGGCCTTCTTGAAGTATGATACAACCAGCGATGACTACTATCATGATAGCACCAGCTATTATCAGAGTGAGAAAGTTCATTTCACCAGCACGAAGCAAGACGAATGTCCTAACAACGGACTCCGGTACGCGCACAACAATCCCGGCAAAAATCAAAAGCGATATCCCGTTGCCTATGCCGTGATCGGAGATCATCTCTCCAAGCCACATGACAGCTATAGAACCTGCGACAAGCGTAATGACGGCGACCAGTACAGAAACACCGCTCACATAAATGATGTTCATGCTCTTGAGCCACAATACCATGCCCACTGCCTGAATGGTGGCAAACAATATGGCCAATACTCTGGTGTACTGGGTAATTTTTCGCCTACCTTCTTCGCCTTCCTTTTGCATTTTTTCAATGGCAGGCACCACAACAGCCAAAAGCTGCATAACGATGCTTGCATTTATATAAGGGGTCACTCCGAGAGCAAATATGCTGAATCGACGAAGCGCACCGCCAGCAAAAAGGTCGAACAAACCTAGAACCCCACCCTGTTCGAACAAGCTTGCCATCGCCTTCGCGTCCACTCCCGGCGTAGGAATGTGTGCCCCTAAGCGAAACACAAACAAGATCCCAAGGACAAATAAGATCTTGCTTTTTAAATCGGGCAGGCGAAACACGTCACGCAGGGCGCTAAACACCTAAATCACCTCTGCCTTGCCGCCTGCTGACTCGATCTTAGCTTCAGCATTCGCACTAAACATGTGCGCCTTCACTACAAGCGGTTTCGTGATATCGCCCTTTCCTAACACCTTCACTGGGACGAAAGCATCTTTTATCAGACCCGCTTCGTACATTTGCTCCGGCGCAACAACGCTGTTTGGCTCAAATTTCTCCTCCAGGGAAGAAATATTTATATATTGATACCTCTTAGCAAAACGGGCGTTATTAAATCCACGCTTTGGGATCTTTCTAACTAGAGGCATTTGTCCGCCTTCAAATCGTATCGGTATGTTTCCGCCAGCTCGAGATTTTTGCCCTTTACATCCACGAGTGGAGGTACCGCCATGCCCGCTTGCTCTACCTCGCCCTACCCTTTTGGGCTTCTTTTTTGCACCTATCGGAGCGCGCAAATCGTGTATACGCATTTCCATTCCCTCCCAACTAACTAATCGACCATGTCCCAAACTATAAGGTGTTCAACAGCGCGTATCATGCCCCGAATTTGAGGAGTGTCCTCATGTATCACGCTTTGATTTAATCTTTTAAAACCTAAAGCTCGTATGCACTTCTTTTGTCTTTCTGGGCGACCTATGGTGCTTTTTTTCCAGGTAACACGAATCTTGGGCATATGCCATCACCCCCGCTAAGCCTGTTCGCTTTTTCCGCGCAATCTCATTATTTCATCGGGATTACGCAAGGCTTTGACCGCCTCAAGTGTAGCATAGGCGACATTAATCGGATTTGACGTCCTTCCTATGACCTTGGTCAACACGTCTTTAACTCCGCCCAACTCCATAATGGCACGCACAACGGCTCCTGCTATGACGCCTGTTCCAGGAGCAGCTGGCCTCAACAACACTTTTGCCGCCCCAAAGTTGGCTATCACAGGATGCGGAATGGTGTTGCCTACTTTTTTGACTTCAACAAGATTTTTCTTAGCCTTTTCGATACCTTTTCGCACTGCTTCCGGTATTTCTCTTGCCTTCCCAAGGCCAACGCCTATATAGCGATCGCCATCGCCTACCACTACGAGGACGCTAAACTTAAACCTCTTTCCACCCTTTACCACTTTGCTGACTCTATTTATAGCGATAACCCTTTCAGTGAGTTCCACGCCTTTTGGTATCGTTATCCTAACCATGCAAAGACTCCCCCTTTACAACTTCAATCCAGCATCGCGAGCAGCATCTGCAAGCGCCTTGACTTTGCCGTGATAGGTATGGCCACCACGATCGAAGACGACTTCCTTAATGCCTTGCTCTGTCGCTCTCTTTGCGATAAGCTGTCCAACTGCTTTAGCTGCCGCAAGGGAACCTGGGTTCGTCTGAAGAGGCTTGAGTTCCTTGTCCAGAGTGGAAGCGGAAACTAAGGTGCATCCCTGCTCGTCATCAATCACTTGCGCATATATATGTTTTAGGCTCCGAAATACGCAGAGTCTCGGCTTTTCGGAAGTACCATGGACTTCTTTCCTAATCCTCTTATGCCGAAAAAGGCGCATCTCATTACGCGTTTTACGCTTAATCAAATTGGCCCACCTCCCTTATGCAGCGCTAGCCTTACCAGCTTTGCGCTTAACAACTTCACCAACATATCTAATTCCTTTGCCTTTATAAGGCTCAGGTGCCCTGAAAGATCTTATTATCGCAGCTACTTGTCCGACCGCTTGTTTATCTGCCCCTGAGACTTTTATCTTAGTCGGACCATCGGTCGTAACGGCCACTCCTTCTGGGGGTATGTATTCAACGGGATTAGAATAGCCCAGATTGAGCACGAGCTTTTGCCCCTGCATTTGCGCCCTATATCCCACTCCAACCAACTCAAGCTCCTTTTCGAACCCTTGAGTCACACCGTGGACAATATTGTTCAACATCGCCCTAACGAGTCCATGAAAGGCTTTCGTTTTTTTGTCTTCACCTTTCCGAGTAACCTTTATATACTCATTGGTTAGTTCTACATCGATGTTGGGAAGCAAATCAAAGCTCAACTCCCCTTTTGGACCTTTTACCCTGACAGTACGACCGTTCAGGGTAACGCTTACCCCCTTTGGGATGGGTATCGGTTTTCGTCCAATCCTAGACAACATCCTCACCCCTTCTACCACACGTAACATAGGACTTCCCCGCCGAGGCCCTTTTTTCTGGCCTCCGCATCAGTCATTAGTCCGCTTGAAGTCGATATTATCGCAATTCCAAGCCCACCAATAACTTTAGGTATATCCCTGCTATTGACATATATGCGCCTTCCGGGCTTGCTAACTCGACGCAACCCCTGAATTACGCGTTCCTTATTGGGTCCATAGTTCAAGTATAACCGCAATATCTGATAAGGCTTCCCAGGTTCGTTTATCACTCTAAAATTCTTGATGTAACCCTCTTCCTTCAATACTCGCGCTATACGATGCTTTATGTTGCTCATCGGCACATCCACCATCTCGTGGTAGGCCATGTTCGCATTGCGTATACGCGTTAGCATGTCAGCAATCGGATCTGTAACATACATTGCCGATCCTCCTTTATTTCATAGGGCTACCAGCTGGACTTTACGACGCCGGGTATTTTTCCCTGTCGCGCCAAATCCCTAAAACAGCACCTACACATGTTAAATTTCCTTATAAAAGCCCTAGGGCGACCGCAAAGGGGACATCTGTTGTACTTTCTCACCTTAAACTTTGGTTCTCTTTGGGCTTTTATCTCAAGAGCTTTCCTTGACATCTGATCTTGACCTCCTCATCATTGCCTAAAGGGCATTCCTAGCTCTTTTAGCAACCCGTAAGCTTCCTCATCCGTATTTGCCGTCGTCGTGATGCTCACGTTCATGCCCCGGATGCGCAAAATATCGTCGTAATCGATTTCTGGAAAGATCAACTGCTCCTTTAAGCCCAAGTTATAGTTTCCTCGCCCATCCAGTCCTTTGCGCGATACACCTTGGAAGTCCTTTATTCTCGGCAAAGCGAGCGATATTAGTCTGTCCAAGAATTCCCACATCCTTGGGCCTCTCAGCGTTACACAGCAAGCTACAGGCATGTCCTTTCTGAGCTTAAAGCCAGCAACAGACTTCTTTGCCCTTTTTAAAACCGGCCGTTGTCCCGTAATCATAGCAAGTTCGTTCATAGCCGCGTCTAGATACCTTATGTCCTGTTTCGCTTCGCTAACGCCTATGTTCACGACGATCTTTTCGATCCTTGGCACTTGCATGACGTTCTTGTAATTGAAGTTTTTCATCATGCGCGGAATAACTTCACTTCTGTATTTTTCAAGTAATCGCGGAACCATTTACTTGTTCCCCCTCAACTTAAAGCTTATCAACTATTTCGCCACACTTCTTGCAAAGGCGAACCTTGCGTCCGTCCTCTAAAAACGCACGAGATACCCGTGTCGCTTTTCCGCAGGCAGGACAAACCAACATAACCTTGTCCACATGAATCGGGGCTTCTTGGCGGACAATCCCGCCTTTAGGATTTTTCTGCGAAGGTCTAGTATGCTTGGTAACAATGTTTATGCCCTCGACCAATACCATGCCTCCTGACGACATGCGCCGCAAAACCTTGCCTTCTTTCCCCTTATCTTTACCTGAAATTATGCGGACAAGATCTCCTTTTCTAATTCGCATCTTAGACATAAGCCATCCGCCTCCTCAAACGACCTCGGGGGCTAGCGATACGATGCGCGTATAGCCTTTATCCCTTAATTCTCTGGACACAGGACCAAATATGCGCGTACCACGCGGATTCCCCTGGTTATCGATTATCACAGCTGCGTTATCGTCAAATCGAACATAGGTTC
Source organism: Acetomicrobium mobile (assembly GCF_937920065.1). NCBI lineage: Bacteria > Thermotogati > Synergistota > Synergistia > Synergistales > Acetomicrobiaceae > Acetomicrobium > Acetomicrobium mobile. The sequence goes on along the minus strand of NZ_CALETC010000118.1, from coordinate 5,299 downwards.
CGTCCCGCCGCCTAATTTCCTTTCTCACACGCACTATAACGGCGCGCACAACATCGCCTTTTTTTATTTTACTGTTCGGTATAGCCTCTTTAACGGAGGCAATAATCACGTCACCTACAGTACCATACCGTCTTTGACTTCCTCCCGTGACTTGGATGCATCTGATTTTCTTCGCACCCGAGTTATCGGCCACGTTCAACATTGTACGAAACTGTATCATGGCCTTTATTCCTCCTCGACAGCCTCAGTATGCTCCAAGAGAGGAGCACGCTCCAAAATTTTTACGACTTTCCATCTTTTTCTTCGTGAAAGTGGTCGCGTTTCCTCAATTAAAACTTTATCGCCCATTAAGCATGCGTTCTCTTCGTCGTGAGCCATGAATTTCTTGCTTTTTAGGACAGGCTTGTGATAGAACGCGTGCTTTGCTATTCTGTCTACCCTGACCACAACGGTCTTATCCATCTTGCTGCTGACTACAATTCCTCTTTTGACTTTTCTTTGAGCTTTACGCCCCTCCATCGAACTCCCTCCCTTAACTCAATACCGAGGAGCGATCTCGCCCGGTTTCTTTCTCTCGCATGATAGTGAGTATCCTGGCAATAATTCGCTTCACTTCTGTTATCCTAGCAGTGTTGGAAAGTTGACCAATCGCGTGCTGAAAGCGAAGATTGTACAACTCTTTTTTGTATTCTTTATGCTTATCCTTTAACTCTTCAACGGTCATGTCACGCAACTCTTTAGGCCTCATTGTCCTCCACCACCTATTTCTTCCCTTTCAACCACTCGTACCTTAATGGGCAACTTATGCGCAGCTGAACGGAACGCTTCTTCTGCTACTTCCCTGGGAACTCCTGCCACTTCGAAGATCACTCGTCCTCGTTTAACTGGAGCAACCCAAAATTCCGGGTTACCTTTGCCCTTACCCATTCTCGTCTCTAAAGGTTTCTTCGTATATGCAACGTCAGGGAAAACTCTTATCCAGAGCTTACCGCCCTTCTTCATCTTGCGTGTTATGGCAATACGTGCCGCCTCGATTTGCCTGGCCGTTAACCAGATGTTTTCGAGGGCCTGCAATCCATAATCTCCGAAGGCGACCGTTGCGCCACCCTTCGTCCTGCCTCGCAAAGGCCTACGAAAAGGTTTTCTGTACTTGACTCTTTTTGGCATCAACATAACCACTTCACCTCCTCTCGCTCGCAACCTCATCGCGAGGTCTTTCTTCGAGCGAGGGTAATACATCTCCGTTATAGATCCACACCTTTACGCCTATAATGCCGTACATCGTCCTGGCTTCAGCGAATCCGTAATCTATATCTGCCCTCAAGGTTGATAACGGTAATCGGCCCTCCAGATACCACTCTCGCCTGGCTATCTCCGCACCGCCCAAACGACCGGAACATTGGGTTTTAACGCCCAGAGCACCTGCTTTCATTGCGCGAAATATAGCTTGTTTCATGGCCCGCCTGAAGGAAACCCTTCTCTCTAAAGCAGATGCTATACCTTCAGCGACTATTTGAGCGTTCTTATCGGGATCTTTAATTTCTTGCACATTGATCATGACCCGGGAACCAGTAATTTTCTGAAGTTCATCACGAACTTCCTGTATTTCGCTTCCACCTCTGCCTATGACAACTCCGGGCCTTGCAGTCCAAATCGTAAATCGTATAACATTTCCAATTCTTTCTATCTCGACCGCTGAAACACCGGCATGTCCCCATCTATTCTTTATCCACTTTCGCAACTTGATATCTTCATGCAATTGTTTGGCAAAATTCTTTTTGTCGGCATACCATCGAGACTCCCAGTCACGGATGATGCCTAGACGATAACCAACGGGATGAACCTTTTGTCCCATCTTTATACCTCCTTACTTTTCAGCCACTACTATGGTAATGTGACAAGTTCGGTGATTGAAGGGATGAGCCCTTCCCATTGAAACAGGCTTCCATCTTTTTAAAGTGGGGCCTTCATCCGCGACGGCCTTAACCACGTAGAGTTCGTCCACGCTCAAGCCAAAGTTGTGATCTGCATTGGCAATAGCACTGTTTAATGTTTTTTCAATATAGCGTGCTGCTTTTTTGGGACAATAGCGCAAAATTAAGAGCGCCTCATCCGCCTTCTTGCCACGGATCAATGACAAAACTTGTCTAGCCTTAAAGGGTGAAATTCTAACTTGTCTGGATACAGCTCTTGCTTCCATCTTTACTCACCCTACCTTATCCTAGTCCTGCGCTCTTGACCTGCGTGTCCGCCAAATTTGCGCGTTGGAGCAAACTCGCCAAGTTTATGACCCACCATATTCTCACTTATATAAATCGGTATATGAGTGCGTCCGTTATGAACCGCGATCGTATGTCCAATCATGCTTGGGACTATCGTCGATCTCCTGGACCATGTTTTAATGACTCGCTTCGTTCCGGTCGCATTCATTTCCTCAATCCTTTTTAGCAACTTTGGGTCCACATAAGGACCTTTTTTCACCGAACGGGGCATAAGTTAATTCCCTCCCTTACGAAACTTTCCTGCGGCGAACAATATACTTGTTCGAGGCCTTCTTGGGCTTTCGAGTTTTATACCCCTTAGCTGGAATTCCGGTAGCTGAAACGGGATGCTTGTTCGACTTCGTTCTGCCCTCACCACCGCCCAAGGGGTGATCGACGGCATTCATGGCTATAGGTCGAGTGCGAGGCCTTCTCCCAAGCCATCTTTTCCTGCCGGCTTTTCCGTGAACTTCGTTTTCGTGTTCGACGTTACCGACCTGACCGACCGTAGCAACGCATTCTTGCAAGACGTATCTTATTTCGCCGCTCGGCATCCTAAGCAATACGTACTTGCCCTCTTTTGCCATGATCTGAACCTGAGCTCCTGCCGAACGAGCCATAACTCCGCCTCTGCCCGGCTGCAACTCCACATTGTGAACAAATGTACCAACGGGTATATCACGCAACTTTAAAGCGTTGCCCGGTCTGATATCAGCCTTTTCGCCCGCCATAATCTGGTCTCCTACTTTTAAACCCACAGGTGCCAGGATATAGCGCTTCTCTCCATCGATATAATGTATAAGCGCAATCCTCGCGGACCTATTGGGGTCGTACTCGATTGCGGCCACTTTCCCGGGAACGCCAATTTTGTTTCTCTTGAAATCAATCATTCGATAGAGCCTCTTGTGTCCGCCTTCGCGATGACCGGCTGTTATCCTTCCTGCGTTATTTCTTCCAGCCGACTTTTTTTTCGGTGAAACAACTAGGCTTTTCTCGAAATCTTTCCTGGTAATTTCAGAAAAATCCGTAGTAGCCATTTGGCGTCTACCAGGAGTCGTGGGCTTGTATTTCTTAATTCCCATTGGACTTCCCCCTTCAAATCGTCCTAGCGCCCTCGAAGAACTCAATGCGTTCGCCCGGGGCTAACGTAACGATCGCTTTTTTCCACCTTCTCGAGCGTCCTAAAAATCGCCCAAGGCGCTTTGGTTTCGGTTTTATGTTGACAGTATGGACCTTTTCAACTTTCACTTTAAATATTTCCTCTACAGCTTTTTTAATCTCCACCTTGTTTGCCCCTGGGTGCACTTCAAAGGTGTACTTGTTATAAACCATGTGACGGCTACTTTTCTCGGTAATTATAGGCCGCAGTATTATATCGTATGCCGTTAACTTCACGCCGAGTACACCTCCTCTAATTTTTGTGCCGCGTCTTTCGTGAGTATCAGATGCTCGTGGTTCAAGATCTCATAAACGTTGATGCTATCTACGTGCAAAACCTTTGTCCCAGGTATGTTTTTAGAAGCCATGTAAAGATTAGGCATAGACTCGTGTATTACGATCAAAGGCTTTTTTTGAACGTCAGCGCTTGCAAGAAAGGCACACATATCTTTAGTCTTGTGCGACATGGATTCGATGCCTTCGACCAAGAACAATTTGTTTTCCCTTACCTTCAAGCTCAATGCGCTCTTGATGGCCAAACGCCTGACCTTTTTATTAACCTTCTGATCGTAGGAACGCGGCTTAGGCCCATGCGTAACTCCCCCTCCAACCCATATAGGAGAGCGTATGCTCCCGTGTCTGGCCCTTCCGGTGTGTTTTTGCCTCCACGGCTTTCTTCCGCCACCACGAGCTTCTCCTCTTGTCCTCGTCGAATGGGTACCTTGTCTTTGTGCTGCCAAATAAGCTACAACAACCTGATGCATGGCGGAAACATGAATTCTGGCCGCAAAAACCTCATCGGCAAGGGCAACTTCGCCCACCTTTTGTCCATCGATTCCAATTACATCGACAGTAGGCATAACTAGCCCTCCTTTTTATGCACCATAACAAGGCCATTACGTGGCCCTGGAATGGCTCCTTTAATCAATAGCAAGTTGTTTTCTTTGTCTATCGCCACGACAGTAAGGTTTTTAACGGTTACCCTTTCGTTTCCCATACGACCAGGCATGGCTTTTCCCTTAAAAACATGGCCCGGGGAACTGCTGGCCCCCGATGATCCTGGTTTTCTGTGAAACAAAGAAGTGCCGTGGCTCGCAGGACCGCCTCCAAGGCCGTGCCGTTTTACGACGCCTGCAAAACCTTTGCCCTTGCTAGTCCCAGTTACGTCCACAATTTCGCCTTCCTTAAAGATGGACACATCGATGGTCTGACCGACCTCGTAGGCCGTAACGTCATCTACGCGAAACTCTCGCAACCAACGTTTTGGTTCAATGCCCGTCTTTTTAAACATTCCTTGCAATGGTTTATTTAACTTATTTAGTTTAGCCCTTCCAAAACCTAAAACTATAGCCGAATACCTCTCAACTTCCGGTTTCCTCAATGCAACGACGGTACACGGACCTGCTTCTACAACGGTCACGGGCACCGCTATACCTTCGTCGTCAAATATTTGGGTCATACCCACTTTATAACCTAATATTCCCAAACTCATCCAAATTTCTCTCCTTTCAGCTCAGAGCTCCCCTACAGTTGTATTTGTATATCTACCCCTGAGGGGAGGTTCAGCTGCATCAGCGCTTCCATAGTCTTCTGTGTAGGATCAATTATGTCTATTAGTCGCTTGTGAGTGCGCATCTCAAACTGCTCACGCGCGTCCTTGTCCTTATGCGGCGATTTTAGCACTGTATATTTATTAATTACGGTCGGCAAGGGTATGGGGCCTGAAACCTTGGCCCCCGTTCTTTTGGCCGTTTCCGCAATCTGCAGCGCCGAAGCGTCTAAAACCCGATGATCAAAGGCCTTTAACCTAATCCTTATGTTTTGAGCCATTCCACGTCCCCCCTTTCACCTTAAGGGGATTACTCAAGTATCTCGGTCAC
>NZ_CALETC010000117.1:0-2242 GCF_937920065.1 Acetomicrobium mobile | reverse complement strand
GATAGTATAATACTACCGAATTTTATTTAAAAGACGTGGACTCTTTTTGATAGAAGGTTTCTACGTCTTCTCTGGCCTTAGATTATAGTTTTTCTGCTTGCATTTGGCATTCCTAATTTGATATTTCCGATCTTGCTTTCCTGGGGTTCGAGCAAATGTTTATTTTCTCATAGTAACATTTCCCTATCCGTTTATGTGGTGATAATATTTCAGCCTCGTGTCAAATATTTTGGCGCTTTCGTTGACAAGCAAAAGATTATCAAATTATAATTACAAACTATCGTTAAGAATCAGGCGCTGATGGAGGTGCTATTATGAAAGGATTTGCAATGCTTGGGATTGGAAAAGTTGGTTGGATTGAGAAGGACAAACCTCAGGTTGGTCCTTACGATGCTCTGGTTAGGCCGTTAGCAGTTGCGCCATGTACGTCGGACATTCACACTGTATTCGAGGGCGCGCTCGGTGAGCGTCAAAATATGATCCTGGGTCACGAAGCAGTGGGGGAGGTTGCGGAAGTTGGAAGTGAGGTAAAAGATTTTAAACCAGGCGATAAGGTAGTAGTTCCAGCAATAACTCCCGATTGGCGAAGCATCGAAGTTCAAAGAGGTTTTCCTCAGCATTCAGGCGGTCCTTTGGCTGGCTGGAAATACTCAAACATCAAAGACGGTGTTTTTGGAGAGTTATTCCACGTCAATGATGCCGATATGAATTTGGCGATTTTGCCAGAAGACATACCTCTGGAATCAGCCGTAATGATAACCGATATGATGACTACCGGGATACACGGGGCCGAACTTGCAGACATCGGCATAGGTGATACTGTGATTGTATTTGGCGTAGGACCGGTAGGACTTATGGCAGTTGCGGGAGCCAGGTTGCGCGGGGCATCTCGTATCTTGGTTACCGGTACTCGCCCAAAATGCGTAGAAGTTGCCAAACTCTACGGCGCGACACACGTGATCAATTACAAAATAGCTCCCGTGGATGAACAGGTTCTCGAAATAACAAACGGGGCAGGAGTAGACGTGGCTATTATTGCTGGTGGAAATCCTGATACTTTGGCGACCGCAGTAAAAATAACAAAACCAGGGGGAAACATTTCAAACGTCAATTATTTTGGAGAAGGAGATATACTTCCCATCCCACGCCTTGAATGGGGTTGTGGCATGGCACATAAAACTATTCGAGGAGGGCTTTGCCCAGGCGGACGGCTAAGGATGGAAAAACTGATTGAACTTGTACGGTATGGTCGCGTAGACCCGGGAAAACTTGTGACGCATGTTTTCAAGGGTTTCGATCGTATCGAAGAGGCCCTCATGTTGATGAAGGATAAACCAAGGGACCTCATTAAACCGGTAGTGCTTATCCAATAACCTTACAAATATTTTTCGTGGACCTGGCATAGCAGAGTCGTTGCGCTTTTTTTCGTATTATGGTATAGTTTTTTCGCTTATGTTTGGTATGCCTAATTTAATATTTTCGAGGAAGGTGTAAACTATGAAAGTCAAGGTTTATAGCACGCCTGCGTGTCCCTGGTGCACAAGGGTCAAAGAATATTTACAGGAACTGGGAGTAGACTATGAGGAGATAGATGTCAGCAAAGATAGGGCAGCCGCTATGGAAATGGTAAGACAGACTGGTCAAATGGGGGTACCCGTTACCTTTGTTGGCGATAAATTCATTGTAGGTTATGATCCTGAGGCCATCAGTGAGCTTTTGAAAGAAAATGACTTGTTAGATTAGCACGAAGCTCGAAGGGGGGAGTGCGCGTTGGATGAGCTTTTAAGCGTGAGCGTGGGTGGAGCCTTTACGAGCGGAAATCATCCGGTCAAAGTTGAAGACATTGACAGCTTGTCTCAAAAGATCGAAGAGACAGATGTTTTTTTGCGTAAAAAAGGCAGAGATGATGCAGAAGGATTTGGGTGGATCAACTTGCCCTATCAGAACCTGACGGAGATAATCGAAACAGGTCGTTGGCTCTCCAAGTTTGATACAATCGTTCAAATTGGCATAGGAGGCTCTGCTTTAGGCAACAGGATGCTCATAAACGCGCTTCTTCCCCCTTTTTATAATGAACTTGAAACGCCTTTAAGGAAAGGACCAAGATTTTATTTATTGGAAAATTCGGATCCCGTAACCGCGACCGCGATGTTGGACAGGCTTGATTTGTCAAAGACCGTATTTGTTGTGGTCAGCAAATCCGGCAGCACTACAGAAACCATCGCACACTTCCTTTGGACGT
>NZ_CALETC010000116.1:0-2384 GCF_937920065.1 Acetomicrobium mobile | reverse complement strand
ATGCTTAAAGCCCCGCTTCCCGTCCATCCCGACACGTCGGAAGTGCTCCGCAAGGCCGTATCGATCTGCAGGAAACTGCTTGCAATATTGCCCTGGACGTCGTAAACGGACAAGGGCGAGCCGTCCTTGGAGGCCAACGAAAGGCGCTGACTTCCCGCCGAACCGCTTAAATCGGCATCGTAGAGGCTGACGTCAAGCCACGAACCGGCCAGCCCCTTGATCTTTTTGGCTATATCTTCAGCCGTGTCGCCCGATGAAACGGCAACGTCCACCGCATGTCCTCCCGAGCGGATACGAATGACGCCGTCTAAGGGTGCAGAACCTGCTGTAACTTCGCTTCCCGTAATACCTGAATGTATGCCCAAGTTTGCTGCAATTCCTGCCGTATAATCAGAAAAATCAGGATCGCCGAGGGGAAGATCTGTAATCCTCAACGACTGGCCCGTCTTTGAATAAAGGGCCACACGGCCGTCCTCAAGCTCGCGGTAGCCTACCAGATCGGAACCAACCTGAGATTGTACGGCCTTAGCCACCTTTAGGGCATCCACATTCCAGGTGCTGCCGGAAAGGCTGCCAACTTGGTCGCGGTAAAGTTTAACGGTGTAGCTTTGTCCTCCCACTTCGACATTGACTAAGGCGGGCATGTTTGGATCAAGCCCGTCCTCCAGGGGAAATATGGCATTTGTGTCATCCATGACCAATGCCGTCTGCAGGCCAAAGTCGGCAGCCAAAGCGCTTGTCGCGGGATTTAGGTCGTAGATGTTTAAGGCCGAGCCGTCCAGGGTGCGAAGAACGAGCTTTTGAGTCGGCGCTTCGTGATCCGCGCCTGCTGATATTTCTTCCTCGTCCGTTTGGACAACAGCCTGCAGCCAATTTCCTGCGGCGCTGTTCAGCCTGTCTGCCAGGTCTTGAAGGGTAAGATCGGGGCCGCTGTCTATACGGATTTCGGCGAAATTGTCGCCGCTTTCAAGCCTCCAATAAATCGGATTGCTTGCAGGATCGATCGTGTCCGAAAGAGAAAACTCGATGCTTTTCAAGGAAGTTTCGATGCCCAAATAGGAGGCTAAACCTATGTGGCTGTGATCTAAAGGCTTGCCTACCGTTTCGTCGCTCGGAAGGGGCTCAAAGTCGGCTGCGGGCCACGATGTAATTGAAAGCGGTTCGCCGGTGTGGCCCTTTATGACGAGTTTTTGAACATCGCGATTGTAGTCCTTTTCAACGGATAGGGAAACGAGCTTTCCCACGTCTCCCATGGCCAGACTTTCGTTTATGAGGGAGGCCAGTTCGTCTAAGCTGTATCCGACAAGTTCCCCCGGGTCTCGAAAGTTATTTCCGTCGGAAGCTTCCTCTATTCCGTCTTTGTCGTCGTCAGACCACTTTTCGGGGATCAACACTTTGGCCGTCCTGTCTCCGACCCGGATCTGAAGTATTTCGCTCCTGCCTGTCCATGAGAAGGACAAGGGGACTTCGTAACTTGCCAATGTGTATTGCTGGTAGCGAATCGGGAACACTTCGCGGCCGTGAAAGGAAACCTGCCCCGTAACTCCCCTTTCCACTTCATATTCGACGTGCAATTGATTTCCCATGTATACGATTTTGCCATTCGCGTCGCGCACGAAGGGCCTTTGTGTGGCGTTCAGGCCGGAAAACAAATATCTTCCCTCCACCGAGAAATTGGCGGTGTTCATGAGCTCCTCCTGAAGCTGATACAACTCCTCGGCGATGGCCGCATATTCGGCCTCTTCGAAGGTTCCGTTTCCCACGTAAATGGCCAGCTCCCTGATGCGCTGTATCACGTCGGTGATCTGGTTTAAAGCAGCGTCGGTATTGGAAAGCCACATTATGCCGTCATCCAGGTTTTTCAGGTATTGCTCGTTCTCAAATATTGTCGTCGACAGGGACAATTCCCTGCCGACTGCCAGAGGGTCATCGGAAGGGTGCTGATGAAGCTTGCCCGTCGACATCTGCCTTTGCAGCTTCAACATGCGCTCCAAATTGCCGTGCATGTCAGCCAAAAAGATCTGGTTCATCATCGAATTGGTCACGCGGTTCATCTCGCATACCTCCCGAAAGAAAAATACTACCTTCCAACCGTTCCCATGCGGTTGATTATCGTATCGAGCATTTCGTCAATCGTCGTAATATAACGTGCCATTGCGTTGAATGCCTGTTGAAATTTTATTATGTCCATCATCTCTTCATCGATGTTGACGCCCATGACCGATTGCCTCTGGGCATTTATCTGATCCGTCAAAGCCCGCTGGTTAGCCGCCATGGTTACGGTCCTTTTGCCCTGAGCCCCTATTTCCGCTATGAAGCTCAGGTAAAATTCGTTGAAATCGGCGCTGCCACCGGACAACACCTTTGTCTGTTTGAGCCGGGCC
>NZ_CALETC010000115.1:0-5935 GCF_937920065.1 Acetomicrobium mobile | reverse complement strand
ACCGACTCTCACGGCGGTTGGCTCAGGCTTGAGTGGAAGCAGTGATTTACTGGCTCAAGCTTCAAAACAAGCTCATGGAAGTTGACGCTACCTCCCCTGAGGTCTTTAAGAGACCTTTAAATTGGCCTCGCATCTTGTATGTAAGAGACCATAGAAGCATTACACGGACATGGGTGTAGAGCGAAGCATTTCTCAAGCTAAAAGACAAATCTATAGATTATTTTTTTGAGTGTTTTAAGCTACAATAAAGTTAAAGAAGTGTTAAATAAGTTGTCGCGCGAGGGAAAAATCTATGAACAAAATTATAACATTTCACATGGTTGCAAAATGTAAGAGTTTTACAAGGGCAGCAGAATCTCTCGGGTTAACCCAACCAGCAGTCAGCCTCCAAATTAAATCACTTGAAGATGAATGTGGAATGGAGCTATTTGAAAGGGTTGGCAAAAACATTCTACTAACGGATGCAGGCAAAACATTGCTGTTATACGTGGAGAAAATCTTACATACAATGGAAGAGGCTAAAAGAGCGCTTAAAGAAGCTCAGGATCCGTTAAGCGGGGAAATAAAATTTGGAGCAAGCATACTTTCTGGAATTTACGTCATTCCTCCAATTCTTGGTAAATTTAAAAGGGAACATCCACATGTCACGTTCTCCGTAAAAATAAGGTTTGCGAGAGACCTCATTGAGAGCATAGAAGACAATAAAATCGATTTCGCTATTATGGGAGAAGGCGATAAAAGCCAAAGAAAACAAGGTCTTTCTTTTACCTCTTTGTTGGAAGATGAGTTAGTTTTCGTCACTTCTCCGATGCATAAACTTGCTAGCAAAAAGACAGTTTCCGCTTACGAGGTGTTAAATCAAGATCTTATATTAACAGAAAAATATTCTGCTACACGTAATTACATTGATTCTGAGTTTAATAGATATGGAGTATGTATCGAACCTTATCTTGAACTGGGAAACATAGAGGTAGTAAAAAAATTGGTTGCTGAAGATTTCGGCTCTAGTATTCTATCGTGGATTTCAGTAAAAAGGGAAGTAGCAGAGGGTAATCTCCATGCATCAAAAATAGAAGAAATGAACCTCGTTAGAAGGGTTTTTCTAGTTAAGAGGAAGGGGAAAAAATTCTTGCCTGCTACAAATCTTTTTTTAAGCTTTTTAAAGTCGGAGACGGGATCAATTACGGAAACTTTTGGTTATGAGTAATTTTTATCATATTGAGAAGACACCTTTGTGATTGTATAAAATAAAAGTCGGAGAGACAGTGATTTGCAGATTTCTGATAAATGAACCCTTGAGGGAGCGTATTCCTACAAGGGTTCATTTATCATGTCACGAATATCTATAAAAAAGCGTCACATTAAATAATGATCGCATCACCAAAGTGAGGAGATCTTATGTCGAGATCAAACTTTTCACGCAATTTGTTGGCAAGGTTTGTCGATTTGGGTTCTTCTCCGTGATGGATTAGGATTAACTTTGCGTTAGAAAGCGTCTTGTTTATTATGAATTTATTGTCTGCTAGGTCAGTATGCACTTTTAGCTCTGATAGCGATAACACTGCGTTTATGGATACTTTTCCTTCAGTAAGCTTTCTGCCAAGGGTGCCTGGTGCAAGAAACCCCGAAAGAATAATCTTGTTTTGTGGTTTATCTTTGAGGAGATTGAAAATTTTAAGTGCTGGACCGGAAGACAGCATAGCATCCGGCGCTATAAAGATAGCTCCCTTTTCAACAAGGTCGTTTAATTTGGATTCATCGATAATTTTAAAATAGGGAGAATCGACTAGCTTGTTGAGCATTCCAATGGCCTCGGGTTTGATATAATGCGGATATTTTAGAACTCGTTTTGTATTTTCTATGATTGATTTTGAAATGTATATTTCTTTATCTATTTTTGATAAATTTTCCAACAAAAGCAAACAAACCACTTGCCCTCTTCCTAACGCTGCCGAAGGTATGAGGACGTTGAATCTGCCAGAAGTGACATTTTCAATAAATTTTTTTTCTAGTAATTCCTTAGGCATTATTTTATCTCCGTAAGATCCATTGATTATGCCTATTTCAGCATCAAAATCAAGGTAGGGTTCCGGATTGATTGCATCATTGAAATTTATGTCGCCGAAATGTGCGATTGTCTTTTCGTCCTTTATATGTACAATGGCAGATCCTACAAGGTGACCGCTGGGAAAGAATGTTATCAACGTACCTTTCCCTGCCTCAAATTCCTGAAAGTATGGTTTTGTGACAAACAATTTCTCCAATTCATAGATGCTTTGTTTGTCGTAAGGGGGGACAAGCCCATGACTTTCATAGCTCTTATGCCAACTCTCGCAATAAGTAATAGTAAATTCCTTTGTAGGTGGAGTGGCATATATGGGCACATTTATACCTTTCTCGACCAATAAAGGAAGCATTGCGGTATGATCCTGGTGAGCATGCGTTACCACGATAAAGTCAAGCTCAGGGAAGTCCTCCAAAGGCAACTCGCCAAGGATGCCTTCTCCAACTGTCTTTTTAACGCCATAATCTACTAGAAAACATGATTTACCCTCAACCAGCAGAGCACTGCGACCCTGCTCGCCAAATCCGCCAAGACATTTCAGTCTCACTTTCTTACCTCCTTTTCCTCATGCTCGCAATTGCGCCAATAGACTGGTTCTCCCTTGCCGAAAACCATGGCATCATAGGCAAGCTTGGTTTTACCCAGGTAATCACCACTGCGATCAAGGGCGATCCCTCTTCCAAAAACTGTAACTATTGTCCCGATTCCTATTTCACGGAGTGTAACTCCGAATTGCCTTAAAAGATGAGGCGCGCTTCCCGGTTCAGTGCTTCTTCCGTCGAGAATGATATGAAGATAGGCGTTTTCAAGATTCTGAGATCTTGCCAACATGAGAACATTCGACACATAGTCTATGACGCCGTGAGAACTTTTGTGAGAAAGTAAGCCTATGAGATGAAGACACCCTTTGGAATCATGGAGTCTATTTACAGCCTCCAGTAAAACAGGATTTTTGAAAAAGCTACCATCAGCGATGCTTTTTTCGATTATCACATCGTCTTGTAGCACGACACGGCCTGCGCCTAGATTTATATGACCTGCCTCGGAATTGCCGGGTTGATCTTTTTTCAACCCAACGTCCTCGCCCGAGGCCTTGAGGATTGTATGCGGATATTCTCGCAAAAGTCTGTTGTAAAAAGGGGCACCGGCGACGTATATTGGGTTTTTTGAGTCTTCCTTACCAATGCCCCAACCATCTAACACTATTAAAAGTACCTTGCGCTGGTTAATTGCTGTACGCGCTCGAAAAAGGCTCTTTTCAAAAATTTCAGGTGGCTCTATACCTATAGAGACAAGGACGGTTGAAGCTACGTTAGCAAGTCTTCCCTCCTTGAGGGAAATCTCTTGAACCGAAGGGCCAACAAGCAAGAAGGGAACAGGGTTTGTAGTATGGCTGACGTTAGGTCTCCCATCGTCTTTGTAACCGACTTCAAGAACACCGTGGTCTGCTGTGATCATTACTGTGTACTTTTGTTTAATCGCGGCTGTTACTACATCTTCAAGCGTTTTGTCTATTCCCTTAACACATGTTACTTTGGCATCGAAATCAGCAGTATGACCTATGATGTCCCCGTTGGCAAAATTTGCTAGTATGAAATTGTATTTGTCTTTATTTATTTCCTCAATAAGTCTTGCAGATACTTCGGAAAGTTTTAGTAATGGTATTTTCTCGTAAGGGATGCCCCTGTGGGATGGTATTTTTACGTCATCCTCCAAGGGAAAAACTATGTTTTCCCCGCCGTTGAAAAAGAAGGTTACATGGGCAAATTTTTCAGATTCGGCTATTCTTAATTGTTTTAGTTTGGATCTTGAAATAACCTCCCCGAGGGTGTTTGAAACAGTTTCGAATTTGAATGCAATTGGAAGATTTAAAGATACGTATTTAGAGTGATACAGGGTAAAGGGAACGAAAAAAAGGTTCGAGAAATTTTTCCTCTCAAAATAGGTGAACTCGGGCTCAACGAAGCAGTCTGTAAGCTGAATTTCCCGTTCGCCTCTTTTACAGCAAAAAACAACCGAGTCACCATCATTTATTAACCTAATTGATTTGCCATCTGCATTCTTTAAAACAAGAGGCTTCATGTAATAGTCGCTTTCACCCCGAATATAAGCTTCTTCAATAGCCTTAGCCATAATTTCGGAGGTTTCTATGAACTTTCCCATGGTGTCACCCCTTGGGTGTGATTATATTCCAATGCCAACTATTTTGAACCAGGTTAACCCGGCCACAAGGAACATCAAGTAACCTATCCCGTCGATGATCAGGCCATGCAAAAGTTGATCCCTTACCTTATAGAATCCGCTGGAGTAGTATATGAGGTTAGGTTTACTCTGTGGAGGAAGCGTAATGCACCAACAGATAGTAAAAGCGACAGGGAGCGTAAGGGCGATGACTAATTTGGTAGGATCGGCATTTAGCACTGGTGCTAATTCTTTAGCAAAGGCTATAACCGTGGGAGCAAGTATGGTAATTCTAACAATTTTGCTCGTGAATATTATGTGTGAAAAGAGAGCAATAAACATTACAACTGCGTAAATCTTAAAGAAGGTAACATTGACTAAATTAATTCTCGATAAAATACTATTGATAATAAAAGATGCAGCCCCAGTCTTATCCAATGCCATGCCCACGGCGTAAGCTCCGCAACTGAAAAGCATAAGGTCCCACGGTATTTTTACGTCGCCCCATTTCTTTATAACGCCGATCCCAGGAAGCAAACATAAAGTCGCACCTATCATTGCAGCTAGAGTGGGATCAATCTGTCTATGGAACATTGCCATATGCCACCTGTCAGTGCACCACAAAAACAAAGTGATGAGAAATATGATGAGAGCTTTTTTCTCATTGGCATCCATTGGACCTAAGTCTTTCATTTCCTTTTCCATGTTAGCGAGAGCTTCGCTGCTTACTTTTTCAATTTCTGGTGGAAATAGTTTTAGCCCAACGAAATAACCAATTATGGTAGTCACAATGGCTATTGGCATTGCAGCGATGAGCCAGGTTGAGTAGTATATTTGTGCGCCTGTTGCTTCTTTGATGAAGTTAACTGCCATGACGTTTGCCGATGTTGCGGTAAGTATACCACTCGTTGAAATTTCATTGCTTTGCATATTAACCAGCATCAGCAATTTTCCGAAGTTGCTCTCTCCGGGTATGGCGTTATAAATGTTAGCAAGCGTGATGGCAATGGGAAGCATTAAAGCTGCCCTGGCTGTCGTTGAGGGGATTAAAAATGAAATGGCGAAGTTCACTACGATCATTGCCAGAATAGCGCTTTTCGCAGTTTGTCCAAACCTCGTGACAATAGCCAAAGCTATTCTCTTACCTAGTTTGGTAACTTGCATTGCGGAATTTAATATGAAAGCACACACCATTAACCAAATTACATCGTATCCAAAAACGCCAAGAACGCTTTTTTGATCCCATGCATTAGTTAATATCAAGGCAATCATAGTAACAAAAGCAACTACATACGTGGGAAATGGTTCAGAAATCCATAATGCGAAAGCGCCAAGAAATACAGCTAAAGCAGCTTTGCCTTCGGGTTTCAGGCCACTTTCCGAAACAGGCACGAGGGCATAAACGAGCGCAAAGAGTACAATAGCGGCGGTCACTCCGATTATTTTGGTCAAATTGCCTTCTTTTCCCTTCGTCTTATCCTTCTGCATTTTTCTAGAACCTCCTTTCAATATGATAAAATAATGAAAGTATCCGCATTAAAATTATATTTTTGTAAATATGCATTTGTCAAATTTATTAATCTTATGTTTTTATAAGATTTGCTTATAGTTCTAAGGAATGTGCTGACCGCAACTATAACGAACCCGAGGGATCGTATAATAAACTGCATTATTCGAATTTGTTGCACT
>NZ_CALETC010000114.1:0-23134 GCF_937920065.1 Acetomicrobium mobile | reverse complement strand
GAAGCTCCGCGTTTTCCCTTCCTACAGAAGAAAGGTGGCCGGTCGCCAGGTTGTTAATCGTCACGACGGCGGGGCTAAAAAGCATCGGGTCTACCTGATAGAAGTCGTAGTTGTATCTTTTAAAGAGGTCCAAAAAGGGCAGGCCGTAGTCACCCGATGATGAGGATGGAAGTTTTTCGGTGAGCGGGTCTATCGAAAGGCCTTCGTCATGCAGGGTGATCCATACCTTTCCCCCATATAAGACCGCGTCGTTGGTCCAGCCCATGGCCGTCATGAAATCCTCCGGCAAGGGAGGAATGGGACACGTGCCAAACCCGTGCAAGACCTTAGAGACGTCGTAGCCCAGCTCAAAGAGCTTGTGCAGTGCGGTTTCAACGACCCTTGATACTATCTGAATGCTGCCTGCCAGGGAATTGGTGGGCGCTATCAGCACGTAAAGGTTGCTAATATCCACCTTGCAGCTGGCTGCTACCGTCTCAAGCAGGCTGTCTGGGGGAAATTTGGAAGATTCAATGGCAAGAACCGCCACGGACGACGTTTCTCTGTAGCCAAGCGTTGCATAAAGAGGTTCATTACCGTAAAGCAACCTTGCAGGGCCGGAGCCCAAGGCATAAAAGCCCTCGCCCTTGAGCGCCCAACCGGCGTACTGCGAAGCCAGGCAGGCAACGGAAGGATTGGCGACCTTTACGACGACGGATGGGACGGAAAGCTCAAGGTCAACGGCAAAGCTCACGCTTCCCAATCCCCCCAGGCAGGCCTCGGCAAAAAGCCTGCCCGCCTCATAGGAACCCCTTGAATTTATGCCTGCGTCCACGATGGTGGCCCCACAGCCTGCCTTAAATGCGGATACGCCCACTTCGTCAGACCTGTCGATCATTTCTTTGACGCGCTTAAAGGCCGATTCGTTAAGGTTTATCAAGGATCAATATCTCCCCTTTCCCAAGTGCAGACATGTCGCCTGCATACCTCCTGTAAGGCCCGTTTAACATTTCCTTTGTGACGGCAAAGCCCAGATCGCTCAAAAATTTAAGATAAAGCTTTAAATAAACGGGCGTGTAAAGGCAGCTATAAAGAAACGTTGGAAGGACCCTTTCGGTGCCGCCCAAGGATACGATGCTTCCCCTCTTCATGCCTCCGCCGGCGTTAAGCCCCATCTTGCCGAACACGACCATGGTCCCCGCTATCATGTTTGCGCCTGCAAAGTCTCCGGCATCGCCGGAAACGGCTATAAGGCCCCTTCTCATGCCCTCCCCCGCCCTGCTTCCCACCGAGCCGAACACGGCGATAAGCCCTCCCCTCATTCCCTTGTTGTTTCCGGGAAGAGGAGAGCCAAGCATCGCCTTGGCGTTGCCGTTTACGATCACTGTGCCGCCCGACATCTCACAGCAGCAGCGCGGCTCAAGGTTGCCGTTTACGACCAGCGTGCCGCCCTTCATGTGCTGGGCCAGATGCATGCCCGCGTCTCCGTTGACTATCACAAGCCCCCAGGTCATGTTTTCACCTATGTGTTTTACATGCCTTAAGTCGCCTTCAAAGACGAGCGCCTCGTTGCCGTCCACGGTGACGTCAAAGACCTCGCCAAGCTCCACGACATCTTTTCCCGCATGTATCTTTAAAGCGCAAATTTCATTGACGCTTAGGCCCAACACCGTCTCGGGCAATATCCCGTCAACTTCTACGGGAATCGTTCCGCTTGCCTTTAATCTCAAGGTAATCCCTTTGCTGCCCGAAACGGTCCTTGCCAAGGTACATAAGGCACAACTTTGCATGAGCTTCACCCCGATGTTTTGTGCTATACGTTTTGCAATTTATCCCCCTGCCACAGCTTGAACCTGCCCACTAAGTTCTTAAGGGATAGGGCCAGTTCCTCCATATTTCTTGCCCTGTCGCTTAAATCCGATGCCGAGTCGGCAAGTTGTGACATGGCCTTTTCTGCTTCGATTACGAAGCCCTTTATCCTCTCCACCTCGGTCGAAATGCTTTGCAGGGTGGCCGATATCTCCTCCGATGACGCGGCCTGTTCCTCGGAAACTGCTGATAAATCGTTTGCAGCCGAGGAAATATTTTTTAGGCTTTGCAGGATGGCGCTTATCGTCTCCATCGTCGCCTTAGCCCTTTGGTTTGCGTCGGCGGAGGTGCTTGAGCCGGCCCTTACCGAATTTATCACGCTTTGAAGCTTCAGAGACATATCTCCCATTTGGCGGGATACGTTGCTTGCAACGTCGCTTGATTCATAAGCCAATTTCCTTATCTCCTCGGCCACCACGGCAAATCCCTTGCCGCCGGCTCCGGCCCTGGCTGCCTCGATGCCGGCGTTCAAGGCCAGCATGTTCGTCCTCGTGGCTATTCTCGAGATGTTCTCCAAAAGCTGATTGATGTCCTCGATCTTTTGCGCCAGCTCGTTTACGGTAGCGATGCTTTGAAGGGATTCCTCGGCTGCCCTGTTTATCCTCTCGCTCATCTGGCCTATGACCACTAAGCCCTCTTCGGCGGACTTGGACGCATCCGCTATCTCCTTGGCGATGTCCATGGTCCTTGTCGCTGCGATCTGATTTCCCGAAGCCACCTCCTGAACGCCCGCGTTAAGGGAGCTCATGTCGGAGGCAAACCTTTCCATCATCTTCGACAGCTCGGTGATCTCATCAAGCAACCGGCCGGCCACGCTGTCGTCCTTGTTGGCCATGGAAAGCACGGTCTTTGAGAGGCCTTCCACCTCGGCCGATGATTTTGATATGAAGCCGATCAGCTCCTGTACGTGATCCAAAAATTGGTAGGTGACCTTTCCGACCTCGGCCATCTCGTCGTCGGACCATACATCGTATTCAAGCGTAAAGTCCAACGTCTCCTTTAGCTTTTTCATGAAAGCCCGAAATTCGTTTATGGGAGCGGTGATGGATGCCGTCACGGCAAGCCCCCCGATAAGCGTGACGAGAACGCACAGGGCCAAAAGCATCATCGGGACGTCAAATGACTTTACTGCATTATAGTGCATGAACCCAACCGCGCACTCAAGGGCCAGCATTGTCGCCAAAAACAGGCACATGCGGACCCTTATAGATACTTTCCTCAAAAACCTTAAGCTTTTCATGATCGACCACCCATCACATGTTCTTTAAAATTTCAAGCAGGTGAAACTTGTACTGTCCCAGGTTTCCGCCGTAGTTTCCCGCCGTCACCGACAAAATATCGCAGGAACAAGCAGCCAAAAGCCCGCGTCCCATGGCGTCCCTGACGGAGCGCTCGTCTAAGCCGTCGATGACTATCTCGTATACGGCGTTGGCCTTCTCGGGTAGCGACGTCTTAACTAGCCTTTTCAGCGTGGGACAATAGGGGGTGTTGGTAGAGGCGCTGAGAAAGCGGTAGGTTGAGCCAACCTTGCTTCCGCTTCGAACGACCCCGCCGGGAAATGGCATTATGGCGCCAGGGACCTTTTTCATTGCGCCTACCGCCCTTTGGGCAGCCTCGAGGCCGCTTTTGACGTCCTTTGAAATGATCAGCAAGTTTCCCCCGCCGACGCCCTTTTTTATGCAAAACTTCTGCTCCACCAGAAATTCCCCGTCCATGACGGGTATCCTCCAAAATCGCCTATTGCCGAGCATCTTGCTTGACTGATATGAATCCCCGAAGAACTTAAGCTTTCCGCCGACGTCTACCTGCTCGCCGTCATCTAAGCCGTTATAGCAGGCCGTAGTAGGACACGTCATTATGGACTGCCCAATCCTTGAGATGAGCTGAGATTCCAGGCCAGACCTTGAAACGCCGAAGATGAGGATGCTTGCCCCGGGCCTGCCGTCGGGGGTTTGAGACTCGTCGAGCTCGGATTCTACGCCGGCCTCGCATCCGCAGCCTATCACGGAAGTGGCAAACCCCGTGGCGGAGGCAGCTGCAGTCATGACCCACTCCCGTGTATCCGCCGTGACGACTATTCGGCTTCCCCACATGGAAAAGGCCTCAGCGTAAGTGTCTTCTATTTCAACGCCGTTATAGATCAAATAAGATCAGTCCTCTCTAACGCAGACGTTTGCCCCGCCCTGGGCACAGGATGCCGTAAAGATCAGCGTTTCTTCGCCAAATCTGTCCTTTAACCTGCCGCAGACGGCTTGCGCTTTCGCCGGGTCGGCCGTGATGCCGTAGACGGCAGGCCCCCACGAGCTTTGTCCTATGCCTAAGGCGCCTTCGCCCTTCATCAGGCAGGCGATCCTTTGAGACAGGGCCGAATGAAACTTGCCTCCCTGAAGGGAAGAAAAACAGCTTCCCACCAAATCCTGAATCTCCGTTATGGCCTCTCCAAAGGCGGCTACATCCCGCTCGACGATGGAGGGCAGCAACTTCATCAAGGTCAACCTGCACACCTTTGACGAAAGCTCCTCGTGTATGCTCAAGGCCTTAAATTTTTCCTCTTCCTCCGGTCCGCTTGCCCCTTTAAGCGACATCGGTACGGCAACAACGAAGGTCCACTCCGTCGGAAGCAGGGCGTGAAAGAGCAAGGGCGGAAAGTCGCCTTTCGGTCCCTTTTTGTGACCCCCGTCCAGGACGAAGCCGCCTCTTTCAAAGGTCACCGCACCGACGCTTGACCGCCTGCTTCTGCCCATGACAACGGCAAGCTCCTTTATCCACAGGTCAATGTCAAAAAGGACGGCCAAGGCCTTGCCCACGGCCAATGCCATGCGGGTGCCCGAGCCGAGCCCCACGTGTGAAGGCACGGCAGAGGCGATATTTATGAAAGCTCTATCCTTGATGTCGAAGTGGTCCAAAAACCTTTGAGCATACTCAAGCGCCCTCTCAAAGTCAGGCCCTTTAGCCTGCAGGGTGTCGCTCCTGCAGACGTCAAGGGAAACCTTGGGTTCGTCTATACCCATACCGATCCCGCCAAACATCCTTCCAAGGCTTCCGTTTAAGTCAAGAAAGCCAAAGTGCAGCCTGGCGCCGGCCTCAACGTGAACGACCTTCATCGAATACCTCCTCAAGATAGCCTTCCACAAATGCGAGGGCTTGCGCTTCCCTCTCTCCGCCCGTCCTTTCGACTAAAGCCTTGGCGTTCGATATAAGCCCGTTAAAAAATTGGCGGTCGTAAAGCCGATATCGCGTCGCCGCTATCAAAAGTTCCATGATCGACCCTTTAGCCCTATTATAGCCCCTATACGAACGCCTTACGTCGCTGTAAAGGAGGCGGCAGCTAAATCGCCCGGCAAGATCGTCTTCTTCAGTTGCGACGGCCTCAAACTCCATCCACGAGCAGGCCTCGACGTATACAAAACCTGACACCCTTAGGGCGGGAATGCAGTTAAATACGGGTTCGCCCAATGCACTTAGGCAAAAGGCCAAGATGTCGTCCGTTGCGTTTGCCACAAATTCTCCCCGTGACATTAGGTTCTCGTAGGTATGGCTGCCCTTAAAGACGTGCAAAAAGTAGCTGCCCTGCTGCTCGATCAAGCCCATGGGAGCCCAGTTTGGCAAGCCCTCGGAGTTTAAGGTTGAAACTATGACCTCATATATCATCGCTCGACAGATAGCCCCAGTTTAGGGGGCGCTCCTGCACGTATTTTTTCCCCAGCTTGGCGGCCAGTGAAGCCCTTTCGAGCTCGCGGCCCAGGTAGAAGGCATGTCCGGGGTCCGTGACGTTCAGCTCACCGAAAAGCTCGCCTGCATCTTTGCCCCTTAAAAATACCGAATTGTTAAATATGTATATGCAGTCGCCTATCACGAAGATCCTAAAGTTTTTGTCCGTCACATGTCTGTGTATGTTTACTATCTCCTCTTCGCTGTAGCTTTCAAAGGGCATGTCCCTTACCGTAACCAGGCCAAACCCGAAGCCCTTGGGTAACATTCCCGACTGCTTGGCGCTTTCGTTCAGCGCGCTTGCTATGTAAGCTTCGCGAACCGCCCCCCGCGCCCAGCTTACCACTTCCGTCGTGAGCACGTAATTGACGTTTAGCTCGCTGCATATCCCCAAAAGCAGGGCGTTTATGCCCGTTGAGTCGGCCTCGGTAAGCTCCGTAAGGTTTCCCGTGCCCATTAGCATCTCGTCTTCCGGAAAACGACTCCTGTACTCAACGAAGCGGTGTATGGACCTTGAAAGCCCAAAGGGCAGCGGGTCAAGGACAGGATCTGCGATGTAGCGCTTACCCATCTCCTTTAACCTTGTCACGTTTCTTACCAGCGAATCGATGCTTTTGTCCTCAAAGTCGGGTATTACGACGACGGGACATGACATCTTGTCCGCAAGGTCCATGTTTGAGCCGTTGACGCTCAAGTAAAGGTCGATACCCGCTTCGTTGGCCTTTAAGGCCGTTTCCTCGTCAAAGGTATCGAGGCTCACCCTGTATCCAAGGCCCTTTAGCATCGTAACGATCTCGCTGACATTTGGGATTGCGCCCCTGACGGGGCCACCCAGGTCGATGATCGAGGCCCCCTTTGCCTTGTAGCCTGCAGCCTTCTCTGCGATCTCCTCCAAGCTCAACCTGTGGGCGTCTACGATCTCGGCCAGTATCTGAACGTTTGGGCCGACCCTGGTCTGGTGTGCTGCAAGGCCGAAAAATCCCGGAAGGTCCTTTAGGTCCTTGGGCCCCTTTATTACCTTGACGCCTAAAGCCTTGGACAGAAGCTCTTCGTCTCCCTGGCATAAGCCGGGCAGGATCACCGTGTCTGCTCCCTTTAAATCCGTCAACTTGGACGCCACCCACGTTACGTTCATGAGCGCCGCTACAGAAATGGGGAGCACTGCCACATCATGCGAAAATGGCAGCTCAATCTTTTTTAATATGTTCTGCAAGGCCTCGCGGGCGAGCTTGCCCGTCACAAACAGGGTCTTAGACATCTACAGGCTCAGCCATTCTTCCATGGTGATGTTCGGCCGATGGCTTTCGGCCTGCCCGCGAATTTCCGCCCTGATGTCGCCAAGCAGTCCGCTTCTTTCGGCGAAGGCGTTGTGACGGTGTATGCTTTCAAGGCTTTCTTCCCTGGCAAGCACGAAGGACTCATTCGGAAGGTCCGGATAAACCTCGACCAAGTTAAAGAGCATCTGCCTTACCACGTCCTCGGCGAACCTCGCGTTTTGATGCGCCTTGTTGACCACGAAGAACTCGTCGGGCCTCTTCAGCAGCTCGTAGGTCTCCGAGCTCATGGAAGCCTCTATTATATGCACCAGGTGTTCCGCCCTAACCGACATATCGGATCCCACCAAAAGCGTGCCCCTTGCCCGTTGGTTGTGGGTGGGCATGGGAATCAAGCTCACGATCTTGGCAGCCTCGTTTGGGTCGTAGCCCGCCTCCTGAAGGAGCATCCTTGCATGAGAGCTCATCATGTCCTGTGCGCAGGGACAGGCCGTCATGCCCTCCGCTTCCACCCCGATGATGCGTCGAGACCTTTGTCCGTCGGTTGAGGCGATTCCCACGAAGGTATAGAGCTCCTCTGTCTTTTTCGCCGATATGGGTGTGACCCTTTCCATGGGATAGCGCGCCTTTATCCACACCTCGGCCTTCTTTGCCCTTTGGGATCGCACGACCTGCAGGGCCAGCCTTTCGGCAAGGCTTTCTATGTCGGGGGAAGGCTCGAGCGAAATTTCTTCTATCATGCCCTCGAGCACGTCAGTGAACCTCGACATGTGAACGCCCGCCTTGAAGGGATCAAGGTAGGCAAAGAAATCAAGCGTCGCGTAAAAAAGCGCAGCCTTTCCCTTGACCCCTAGCCTTATCACGCGCTTTAAGTCGGTGATGCCTACCCGAGACAGGCTCACGTTTATGGATGGACGCCCTCCCTGGATGTCGCTTTCAAGCTTAAATTTCAGGCTCCTTTCGACCTTTTTTACCGAGGAGGAATCAAGCTGTCCCGCCAGCTCGCCAAGGGCCTTTTTCGCGGTCGGATGTATGTAGTCTGGGGCTATCTCGGCCAGCGGAATGAGCGTAAAGGCCCTCTCAAGCATCCCGGGATGGGGAAGGCGCAAATCGCTTTCATCCGCGATCATGTCGTCGTACATTAGCAAATCTATGTCAATGGGCCTCGGGGCGTTTTTTTCAAGGGAGGTACGGCCCATTCGCCTTTCGACCCATTTCAGGAACTCAAGCAGCTCCCTTGGGCCGTCGGTCGTCCGTATCCGGCAGGCCATGTTGAGGTACTCGGGCTGGTCTGAGTCGTCCAAGGGCTTCGTTTCATAAAACGAAGAGACCTTTTCGATATTTGCCCTGGCCTGGATGTACTGCAGCGCCTGCAGGATGTTGCTCTGCCTGTCTCCCAGGTTAGCGCCAAGCAATATGTAGGCGATGTGATCTTCATTGCTCATGAGCAGGCCACCTCCTTTGAGCCTTTCAGGTACTCTTCCTGGACGGGATAGTTTTCGAAAGAAAGGGTGTAATATTTTTCGAAATCTTCCCTTATCTTTTCCTCTATGGAGCTGTCAAACTCGGGGACGACCCTGTATACGCGGCCCGAAAACTCCTTCAAAAGCGTGCCGTCTTTTACGACGACATCTCCGCCCTTTATGACCCAGGCCGGAAAGTCGAGGGCGCGGCGGCACTCCCTGAAGTTGCAGATACATCTCCTGTGGCCGTAGTTTCGAGGATCGTATATGGCCACGTCTCCGTCGGCGCCAACTCCCAAATGTCCCTTTTCCTTCAAGCCCAATATTTTGGCAGGAGCAGCCCTCGTGATTATGGCGATCTCATATAAGCTGTATTCCCTGTCTAAGTCCTTTATCACCGATCTCTTGAGGGCCTTTGGAGGAAGCAGGCCGATGAAATGATTCCTGTAGTCCTTGTCCATCAAAAGCCTTATGACCTGTGGGTAGCAAAAAAATGGCCCTGCGTTGGGATGGTCGGTCGTCAGCGCAACCCTCCAGGGGTCCTTGGCGAGCAAAAAAAGCTCCATCCCCGTTATCCACTGCACTGCCGAGGCGACGGACTTAATCTTATACTCCATGGGGACAATGCCTCCGCCCGTCTCGCATTCCACGTCGTCGTTGCACCACTTATGTCCCGTCATCTTCTGAATCCTGTACTCAAGCGGGCCGTCCGAGGTCATCGTGACGGCGTTGCCGAATATGATCTGGCCTACATCCATGGTGACGTTTGAATGTTCGTTGAAGGCCTCCATGACGGCGCTTGCGCCGCTGTACATGCGCCCCTTTTTGTCCTTGCCGTAGCTTAAAAACTGCAGGTGGCACAGATGAAGCCTGCCTTGGACGTCTTTTATAACCTCTACCGTCGTCTCGACGTTTCCCGGGACCCCAAGGTTTAATCCGTGAAGGTGAACGGAGTGAGGAAGCTTTAAGCTGTCTGCCGACTGGACCAAGGCGTCAAGCAGCTTTCTTGAGGTTAAGCCGAAATACTTGACCTCGTCGTCCCAGCTTTGGACGTTTCCGCCCCACTTCCAGTTTTCCACTCCGCCGGGGTTTACGACCTTGACGCCGTAGCCTCCTGTGGAGTTAAGGAGCCATGCCATGACGTCTTTGGCCTCGTCAAGCTTGTCTTGAGAGATCATGTCCATGAGGATTTCGTTGTTGCCCATGGTGATCAGTATGGCCTTGTCAAGCAGGGGCATGTCCATAAGCTCTTCATGGGTATGTCGCGTCACGAGAGGAGCTGACGCTGCCTCCACAACGGTGGTATAGCCCATCTCCACGTACCTGTAGGCCGTCAAAAAGGTCGTAGGAACTCTAGAGCCTGCGCCCGACCGCAATCCCTTCTCGGCGATCCTAAAGTGTTCGTAGTGATCCTCAGGGCAGAGCTTGCGGCCCGTATTTACCTTGGAACCGGCGATGTGGGCGTGCATGTCTACGCCGCCTGGCATGACGATCATGCCTCGAGCATCTATGACTGTTGCGTCATCGGGGATGCGCTCGGGAGGGTTTGCCACTTTACCGCCTTCTATGTAAATGTCCTTTACGTCGCCGTTTACGCCGTTGATCGGGTCGTAAACTTGGCCGCCTTTTATGATCAACATGACTTCACACCTTCAATCAAGGCTTGCAAGACTTCCTCGTCGCTCGGCCTCTTTCTCTTTAAGGGGGCCTTTAGGCGCAGGGCTACGCCATCCATCCTGTAGGCCGTGCCCTCGCAGTCGATGCCGTACATGGCCGTCGGAAAATAAACGGACGCCCCGGCTGCCGTCAGGCTTTCTGCGGGATCTATGGCTATGACGGGGATAGTTTCCATGTGCTTTACCGCAGGGGCGGGAAAGTGAGCCGCCGGGTCTGAGGCTATCACGAGCATGCAGTCGGCCTCGCCGCTGCAGAGCAAGTCGACGGCCGTATACTCGCCCGGGCCGTATCTGGGGTAGCCCCTTGAGTAGTTGACGGCAAATGGATACCCGCAAAGCCAGGACATGACCTGGTCTGCTCCCGTCACGTTTCCGTGGCCCCTCATGGGCAGTGCAGAAAACCTGGTGTGGTCGTTTAACTCCCTCACCAGCGACAAAACGCCACGCACGTTTAAGTCCCTGCCATTTGTCATGGTAAGCCCCATGCCGAAAAATATCACCCCGTACCGGCAGGATTTCATTTCAACTGCAAGCTGCTGCAGCACCTCTGCGGGTATCCCGCCCACCTCGACGGCGTCCAGGGTGCGTCCCATTATTAAGGCCTTTAGGGCAAGGAGCACCTCGAAGTCGCATCCCTGCTTGATCTGCAAGTACATATCGGCCGACTTGGCCGTCTCGCTGCGGCGCACGTCCACGACGACGACCTTGCGGTCGCGCCTGCCCTCGGGGATGAAACGCCCCTTTGGCATGGCCGAATACCGGGCGAAATGACGGCTGTGGGTCACAAGGGGGTTGCATCCCCAAAAGACCAGGAGGTCGGCCCTGTTTTTTATCTCGCCCAAGGTACAGGTAGGTTCCCCTACCGCCTGCATGGCAAGGCCCGTGGGGCCGTGACAGACCGACGATGTCGAATCGATGGATGCCCCGATCAGTTCGGCCAGCTGCACGGTCATGCGCTGTGCCTCGGACGACGTGGAAGACAGGCCGTAGATCAAGGGATACCTGGCGGACCTTAAGATCCTTGAAGCTTCCTTCACCGCCTCCTGAAACGACGTATCCCTTCCCATAACCTTTGGCATTATAGGATCGGGGTTGTAGCCTTCAAACAAGCCCCTGCCGTTGCCGCAGGCTTTTTCCACCTTGACGATGCGATCGTCCTCTATGGTTAAATTTATATCGTCGCACAAACACCCGCAGAAGGTGCATACGACGTTTCTTTCGACCGTCATGATCTAACGACCTCCACCTGCAGGCCCTTGAATGAGGGCATCCCGCTTCCTTCGGTGTCAGAGCCTACGAGCGTATTCGCCGTCGGCCCCATGGGAACGAAGACCACATCCTCGGGCAACCCCGCATCTGCATATACCCTGACTCGCACCTTGCCGCAGCGCGTCTTAAGCATTACTTCGTCGCCTTCATTTAAGGACAGCTTGCTTAAAACCTCAGGCGACAGAAAGGCCTTGTCAACTGCTTTCCTGTATTCCTCCTCCGTCTTGCCGATGTGCATCCCCTTGGCCTGCTCAAGGGTGCGCCCCGTTACCAGCGTACAAACCGCGCTAAAAGATTCATCGCTCATGGTATGCCTCTTCCTTTAACTCTCGATATACCTCGTTTGCCTTCCTATAAAGGTCGGCAATGCAGTCATCCTGCGTTTGGCCCCTTCCAAATACGGTGCAAATTGGAAAGCCCTTGGCTACGTGCTCGTTCGGAAAGGGAACATCGCTGTGCAGCCCCAGCCACTTCGACGTATCGGGCGTGACTACGTCATCTTTGGCGTAAACTATGCCCTTGGCCGTGAAGCCCTGCGTGCTTTGGACGGCAAACTTTGCCATTTTACCCAGACAGGCCGACACGTGAAGGGACGTGAAAGACACGTTTAAGTCGTGCTCGATCAGCTCCATGGAGGCGCTGTAGCGCGGGTTTATCTCCACCAGAAAGGGGCTGCCTCCTTCGTCTATCACAAAATCTATGCCAAAAAGGCCCTTAAGGCCAAAATGGCCGGTCAAAGCAGTTCCCCAGCCCGATATTTTGTTCATTATATCAACAAAATTGGCATTAGTCGAAAAAAGGGGATAGACGTTGCCGCACCACTTAAAGCCGCTTCCTCCAAGGGATTCGTCTCCTATGATCTGTCTTGTCATGCCAAGCAGCTGACATGTCCTGCCATCCGACAAAAAGGACGCCGATGCGGGAAGGCCGCTGACGAACTGCTGCACGTAAAAATCCTCGCCCACTTCGCCGCCTTCGTAAAAGCCTATTCCAAACCCGCTTCCGCCGTAAATGGGCTTTACGAGCCACTTGCTTTCTTTGTCTAAAGCTTTAGCCTCACTTGAAACAAGCGTCACGGGAAATTCAATTTCACCCAGCCTGCAGGCCTCGCGCAACAATATGGGGTCTCTCACGTCACGCAAGACCTTTGAGTCGTTGCCGAAAAGCACCTTGTCCTTTGAGATTAGATCGATTAGTGCAGGCTTTATATCGGCCCCTCCCGTGTAGATGACCCCGTCGTAGTCAAGAAGCGAGCAAACCTTGCATATGGAAGCTTCGTCGAAGGGAAGGCCGAAGTCCCGCCCTACGGCCAACGAAGGTATCAGGCGACTTTGGTCAAGATCACCGAAGTAGTCGACAGCGACCGCATCAAAGCTTGCCCTTAAGGCGGACTCGGCCAAGGCCCTGGTGCTTACGCCTACGAGAAGTATCCTCAAAATCAGGATAGCTCCTTGGCTATCTCAAGAATGCTTTGAGCGTCAAATAGGGCGTCGTTTCTTTCAAAGAGCCGCTCGATGCAGGTTCTGTGCACCCTCATCTTTAGGCCGCCGATGCCCATGGAGCCGAACATGACCTTTCCCTCTATGACCTCGCCGTTGTAAGACGACTTCATGCCCTCCACGCCCATGGGCGGCACGGCGTTCACGTCCCCGAGCACTTTAAGGGAAGGATTGGCCTTCCAGAGGGGCTCGCGAATGAGCGTTACCCCGGGCGCTCCGGTACAAAGGGCGGCCACCGCTCCTTTTAGGGCCTCGGTCGTGCTTTCGTCATCAAAGGCAGCGAAGGGCTGAACTTCCAGGCCGAACGTGGCCTTTATCTCCTCGGCTGCCGCTTGGGCCTTCTCGAGTTTCCTTGAGGTGACCACCACCTTTGCCCCTTCCATGGCAAACATGGCAGCCGCGCGCTGCCCGACGGGACCCGTGCCCGCCAGGACGACCACCTTTTGGCCCTTCACGTCGCAGGCCTTCGTCATCTTGGCCACCGCAGCTGCTGCAGTGGTGTTGCAGCCGCTTGGGTCGAACATGACCGAATTTCTCACGTTTCCAAAAAACGTCTTTTTTACGACGTCAAGGATCTCCGATGCCCTGCTGACGTTTGAGCCGCCTATGAAGATGGCGCTGTATTTTAATTTATCACCGCCTCGGGTGAACATCACGCCGTATACCAGATCTACGACATTTTCTGTCGTCACGTTGCCGTACTGCAGGACGACGTCCGCTCCGGCGTCATAGGCGGTAACGGCATCAAATACGCTTGCTAACGGATCGCAGTCAAGTTGAAGCAGGATCTTTTTCAAGTCACTTACCCCCTTTATACAATGAAGGGGGATCGGATATGCTCCAACCCCCCTCTTTTGCGACTAAAGTTTAATTATACAGCTCTATACCATTCGCAATATCCGCAGGGACCCGCGCCCTCTCCCTTGACGTAGGGAACGTTGCGTTTGATGAGCTTCGTCACGGCGCAGCCCTTGCAGGCCCTGACGGGAGCTCCGGGCATACCGGGGTTCTTTGCGATGATGTTGGTCATCAAGGTGGCGGTGGTGCACTCAGGCGTCAGGTAGCACGGAAAATCTGCCAGCGCCATGAGGGCGGCAAACCTCTGGGTGATGGCGCACGCGGGATAGGTGTAGCGCTGCGGGTTGCTCACTATCTCGTGCTTGTCGATGGGCGAAAGGTCTATCTCTATCCCCTTGATCTTTCCGCCGGCTCCCAGAGGGCTGATGTCCAAGATCTCCTCTCCGCGGGCTATGACGTCCATGAAGTCTACGTTGTGAAGCTCGTCGGCCTCTCCTCTCTTGGGGTTCATGGCGCAGTAGTTGTAGAAGCGCTTGGTGAGTAGGTCTATGACCATGGGGACGGTGAAGCTGTCAAGCCAGAGGATATAAGCCACGGCGCAGGCGGGCGCGCCCGTCGCGACGGTCAGGACATCCCACTCGCTCTTGAAGGCGCCTTCCTTCAGGGCCTTTCTCATGGTGTTCTCGAACACCTGCATCACTGCGTCGTAGATGCCGAAGACCATGTCGCTCTTGAACATATTGTAGGCAGACTGCGAGATGTGGTGTCCGATGTCACCCACGCAGTAGGCGGGAACGGCGGTGATGTTTGCCGGATGCACGCCGGCCTTTAGCGCAGCCACCACATAAGGACGCATCCATTCCTTGTATTGGGCCATGTATTTTCTGACGTCAAAGGAGCTGTAGGGGCCGTGTCCGCCGAGGTTGTGGGTCTCCATGAGCCTTGCCTGTGCCTCTACGGGCTCTTTATATATGAACTGGAACTGCTTTACCTCGGCCTCTTCGGCCTCGGCGGCAGACTTGCCGGACTCTATGGCAGCCCTAAAGGCGGCGCCAAAGCCGTAGGAGGTGTTCATGCCCCAGGACTTGCAGGCGAGTATCGTCTTTTTGTGCTTCTCGGGAATGTCGAGATCGACTAAGATCTTGTTGACGACGTTCGGGACCGAGCCGACGGACATGGCAAAGTCGACAACGCAGGTCGGGCCGTACATCCCGCCGTATCTGCGGGCCGCCTCACGGCCGATCAGGGCCCTGTTTTTGGCGATGGCGTCGATGAACTTCTCCATCGATTTCTTGAACTCGGGATCTTCCTCATACAGTATTTCGAGAATGGGCGGGGTTTGGAAATGCTCTACGAAGGGATCGTCCTCCGGCCGGATGTAGTCCGTCATGCCCTTTAAAATCTCGTAATGGGCGTTGACCGACTGAACGTGAAGGTCGATGACGGTCTTGCACTGGCCCTCTCCAACGGTCATCTTGTTGACGGCGTCAACGTAGGGTTTGCAGTCCTCCAGCTTGAACTGACCACCGCGTTTTTCCTTTATTACAAGAAACACAGACTTCGTAGCCTCAATTGCCTCATTAACCATCTTTTCAATCATATTAGCCATGGAACCCTTCACCCTCCTCGTTTATGATTTTATCAACTAAACATCCATAGCAACTTAATTCAGTTGCCCCTTTCACCCCCTCATTGTTTTGTGCTCACATTCATCCACTTTATATATTATATTATCGCCATGTTCTGTCAAGCAAGATTTAATCCAAGACCGCATCAAGCCTTTGCCGGATTTATGAGATGTATACCTGCCAGTACCCCCTGCCGTTTATGGCAGGCGCAAGGATGTACGTCTGCCAACGCCCCTCAGGTTTTAGGCAAAATCCAAGGGGACATTTCAAGACGACAACATGCCGCGCGCTGATTTAAGGCTTTTTTGCGCGGACGCCTCACCGTGAGACCTGCCGTTGCAGTCTTTTGGCCATAATTTGTAAGCTTTCTGCCTTTTGTAGATCTTCTGCTGTATTTATGTTAAAAAACGACAATTTATAGTTCTTTAATAAGCTCATCTCGATTTCCTCGATGGCACATAGATCGATGAGCGGATAAAAGTCCTTGATCTTTCTTTTTCCCTGCCTGAAGGCGCTTTCTGCGGCAGGCAGGCAAGAGCGGTGATAAAAGGCATGAAGCGGCTCAAGAAAGCCATGCAGTCGAGGGACGATCGCCCGGGAGGTATTTGTCCTTTTTTGGTAAATCAGTCTCACCAGGGATCCGTTAACAAATGGCATGTCACAGCCTAAAAGAAACGTCCATTCGTTGTCGGACCTAGTCAAGCCCTGGATGAGGCCAAGAAGAGGGCCCTGGTTGGAGATGGGGTCGACGATGACGTCCGTACAGTAACAAGACAAAAAAGAAAAGTGCCGGGACATGAGGTAATCGTAGTCAATCGAAGAGACGACAAGCAGTACGTCGTCAAAGATTGCCCTGATATTTTTAAGGACTATCTCAAGCAGATAGACGTCGCCTATCTTTAGCAATGCCTTGTTTTGGCCGACCCTTTTTCCCCTGCCCCCGGCAAGGATTACGGCGGTAACGCCGCTTGTTTCGTCATTCATGTTTGACGCTCCGGTCTTAATTTTGTAATTATTATAAACTTTATGACGACACAGGGCATCGGTAAAAAGGGCCCGGTTTAGGCGGTGCTATAATACTTTTGTCACGTTCAATCATGAATGGGAGGTACATAAAATGAAAGTCATCGCCATAAACGGAAGCCCAAGAAAAAAGTGGAACACCGCAACTTTGCTTAAACATGCCCTTAAAGGGGCCGAGTCTGCAGGAGCCGAGACAAAGCTGGTGCACCTTTATGACCTAGATTACAAGGGCTGCATAAGCTGCTTTGCCTGCAAGCTTAAAGGCGGGAAAAGCTTTGGAAAGTGTGCCATAAATGACGATTTAGCTCCCCTTTTAGAGGAGATACGAACCGTTGATGCCCTGATCTTGGGATCTCCCATTTACTTTGGAGACGTCACGGGAGAGATGAGGTCCTTCATGGAAAGGCTCTTTTTCCAATTTCCCATCTACGAGCCCGACGCCGCGGTTCGGCAGCCTAAAAAGGTCCGCACTGCATGGGTCTACACGATGAACGTGACGGAGGAACTCGCAAGACAGATGGGCTACGGCCGAATGTTTCGTGACAACGCAGCGCTTCTTGAGAGGTTTTTCGGGTCTTGTGAGTCGCTTATGTGTTACGACACGCTGCAGTTCGACGACTACTCCAAGTACGCTGCCAGGCGCTTTGACCCCGTTGCCAAAAGGAAGCGCCACGAAGAGGCATTCCCCGAAGACTGCAAGCGTGCTTATGAGCTGGGCGCGAGGCTGGTGAGGTAATTTTAAGATAAAAACTTTAGGGTCGGGTCTTTAGAAATTTCAGGGTCGGGTCTTTAGTTTTGAATTTTATGTTTACGGCATGTCATCTTAACGATATGCTATGGTGCAATACAATAACATACTTTTCTGCTATATTAATATAGAGAATGTGTTTCCTTGGTTTCGAGTTATAATAAAATAAAAGAAGCAACCAGCTTAAATTTCATATGGGATTTGACACGTGCAACTAAAACAAACAGAGGGATTACACTTCGTAGAAAAATTAAGGCTGGACATCCGTCAAAAGCAAATAAGGAAGCATTAACTTTTGGGGAGGGCGTTAAAAATAACGAGGAAATTAAACTATGATGAGTATATAGAAAAAATGCGAAAGCAGTCCCTGCAGTTGCATGTAGCAAGCGATGCCCACAGAGGCAAGCCGCTACGCTTAGGCAAGGCACGTGATCCGGAAGAAAACGTCGTTTTATTTTTGCTGGACTATAACCGTTGGCAGAAGGCTTTGGCCAGCGGGGAGATCGAAAAGCTTGGCCCGCGGAGGTATCGCATGAAATGGACGAAGGAATAAAGGATATTCTTAATGCTTTAAAGAAAGAAAATGATCCACTTCGCAAAGCTCTGGGAGTGATTGCCGTGCTGACGGAAGATCTTGAGCCCGAAGGCATAAGGCCAATTTTGGTCGGCGGAGTTGCCCTGGAATTTTACACCTTAGGCGGTTATGCTACAAAGGATATCGACTTGGTGGTAAGCGACAGAAGCTGGCTATCCCGGGATGCCTTGACAGCTCCTCCGTTTTAGACAAAGGTTTAAAGCGCGGTACTACGAGGTCAGGTAACTGTTGCTGTACGAAAACAGCTTTTACTAGGTTGGACCAGAAAAAGCTCGGGGAAGGCAAAAGCCCGCCCTCCCCGAGTATAGGTTTTAAATTCGGCTTCAATGGTGAAACGGTTTCTTAAGCGTCCCGGTTCATGTTACTGCTTCCACTCAAGCCTCAGCCAGCTGCCGTGGGAGTCGCTGTCGTCTCCAAACCTTCCGTTGTAGTTCAAGGACATGTCGAAGTTTCCTGCCGTGTAAAGGGTCATCCCAAGGTCTGCAGCGAAGTAGTCGTCGTCAAATTTTTCGGTGAACAAGCTTTTATTGCCGTACCGTATCTCGTCTATGGTGACGTCGTCTCCCGAAAGGACGTTTACGTAGGAAAGTCTCATGTAGGGAGAAAACCTGGAGCCGTCCTTGGAGACGAACTCTCCCTTAAACCTCACGCCTATTATACCTTCAGTAACGGTCGTATCGTAGTCGTCGTAGGTGTAGCCGTTGGTCTCTTTGTAACCGTCCCTGTTAAAGTATCCCACCTCGTCTTTATCGACCTGCCCATTTTCCAGGATATACTTATTGCCAAAAACCTTCGGTGTTTCAATCGCTTACCACTCGCACATGGGCAGACACGAGACGCTTACTCCTCCACATTCACTCTCTCTTATTTGCAGGTCTGCAAGTTTTAATATACGAGATTTTTAGTTTTGAATTTTAATTATTAGGTTTTGCTTTGCATCGAAAGCACAATAAATTATTTAAACTTAGTTAAGATAAATCCTTAAGTAATAAACTGGGGCTTAAAGGTTTTCAAGCTAATTTAACTACTGACAACTTGCCAATGTCCTTAAAGCCCCAGTGAAATTTAACTTTTACAACGCACCCATCTAATTTATTAGGATATTAGGTATCAATAGTACCAGTTGCGGAAAAGCCGTTATAAGTGCTAAAACTAGGACCATCACTCCCAAAAATGGCGTAAGGTATCTAAATGTGCTTTCATATCTCACGCCCGATATCCTGCAAGCGGCAATTAAATCGACGCCGAGGGGAGGGGTGTTTGCCCCAATAGCAAGGTTCACGCATACCATTAAGCCTAAATGTATCAGGTCAACACCTAGCATGTTAAATATGGGCAGAAATATGGGCAGGACTATTATAATTATGGCTATAGTCTCCATGAACATTCCAAGCAAAAGCAAAAGAATGTTGAAGAGTATCAATATGACCCAGTAGTTTTCGCTAATCGAAAGCATGAACGTTGCTACTTTCTGAGGGATATCCTCTGCGGCTACTACCCACCCGAAGAGGTTTGCAGCGGATATGATAAAAAGAATAACTGCGCTTGTTCTCACAACCGAAATGCCAATCTCAAAAAGCTCCGAAAGGGAGACTTTTTTATAAACGAAGATAGCTAGAATCAATGCATATAAAGCAGCTATGCCGCCGGCTTCGGTAGCGGTGAAGATCCCAAGCAAGATTCCGCCCAATATGATGGCAGGCGCAAGAAGTGGCAATAAAGCCATCTTAAAGGCTATCCATCGTTCTTTCCAGCTCGCCCTTTCCATCCGGGGATATTTTTCTTTAATTGCATATATGTATGAAATAATCATAAAACCCACCCCGGCCATAATGCCCGGGATGAATCCGCCCAGGAACAACTTTCCAATGGAAGCCCCTGTCGTCACACCAATGACGACCATTACGATGCTCGGAGGTATAATTGTAGCTAGCGCACCAGAACACCCCAGTAATGTTGCGCTAAAAGGCTTTTTATAGCCCTGTTCATTCATGGCCGGAAGAAGGATAGAACCTATTGCGACCACATCGGCAACCCCTGAACCTGAAATTGCGCCAAAAAACATGCAAGATATCGCCATGACCATGGCCATGCCGCCAGGTATGTGCCCAACAAGGGTCGCAGTAAACTTAACTATTCGAGGCGTTATGTCCCCTCGGGCCATCAACTCGCCGGCCAAAAGAAAGAGGGGGATTGCAAGAAGAGTAAAGGAATCCACTCCGACCACCATTCTCTGAGCGATTGCCAATAAAGGAACGCCAGAAAACAAGATTAGATATGCTGCACTGGAAATAGCAATTGAGAAAGCGACAGGGATTCCGGCTATCAAAGCAACAAAGAGCACGGCAAGTAGGATCAACATAGTTTATTGCACCCTTTCGTTTGCATTATGACGATTAGCAATAAAAAACTGCCATAGGCCAATGACCATGAATAAACATCCGACAGGAAGCGCAAGGTAAAGTATGCCAGCAGGAATTTGAAGCGTCGTAGTCCTAAGTCCCCATGTCCTTGTAACGACAAGGCATCCAGACCATATTCCCACGATAAGGAATGCGATCAAGAAAAGGTTTCCAATTACCTCCAATCCCTTTCTTAAAAAAGGCCAAGGCAAAAAGTCGAGGACGAGACGAATTGCCATATGCTCGCCATGTCGCATTGCTACTGCAGATCCAAGAAACGTTATCCACACGAGCAATGTCTGAGACAGCTCAGCACCCCAAGGGATGGGTACCGAAAAGATGTAACGCGCGCTTACCTCAACGATCACTTCGGCAAAAATCACGAAAAGGGCAATAGAAAGCAAGCAATCTATTGCCCTAAAAAATCGGTCAATCAGTTTACTTGCCATATTTTCTCACGAGCTCCATTAAATCCTTGCCAAATACCGACTCATAATCCTTCCACACGGGTTGTACCGCAGCTCTGAATGCTTCCTTGTCAACTTCGTTAACTTTCATTCCCTTTTCTTTTAGCTTTGCAAGCATGTCGCTTTCCTCATTTATTATCTGCTGACGCTCTCGATCTCGCCATTTATTAGCAATAGCTTCTACGACAGGCTTATCCCTATCTGGGATCCGCTTCCAAGCTGACGAATTGAAACATAGCAGAGCTGAACCCCAGGTATGTCCGCTTAAGGATAGGTATTTTTGAACTTCGTAAAAGGCATTGGCATATATAATACCGAGCGGATTTTCCTGAGCATCCACTACTCCCTGCTGCAGAGCAGTATATAGCTCTCCGAAGTTGATTGGAATCGGAGATGCTCCGAGCGCTTTAAAGGTGTCAAGCCGCATCTTATCGGGCGTAACGCGAATTTTCAAACCTTCCATATCCTTGGGGACGACGATGGGCCTTTTGTTATTGGTGATATGCCTAAATCCGTTCTCCCACCAAGAAATTCCCTTTATGCCTTTAGATTCAAGGATGCCGAGAAGGAACTTGCCTATCTCACCGTCCATAGCCTTGTAAGCGGTCTGGTGGTCCTTCCAAGCGTAAGGAAGGGCTTCAACGCCAAACCTCGGATCTATGGACTGGAAGGAGCCCCCGCCAATCAATCCCCCGTCAATCGTCTGAAGCATAAGCCCCTCGATGAGGTCTTTCTCGTTACCCAATTGAGACCCAGGATAAATTTTAAAGATAACTCGTCCCTCTGTCTTTTCAGCAACTTCTTTGGCAAAGCCTTCGAGGTTAACGTGCCATGCGCTATCTGTTGTAAGCACATGGCCAATTTTGATCTCCACCGCAGCAAAGGATGGAGAAGACAAACTTAAAAGAATGCATAAGACCGAGATAAAGGATATCAGGCGTTTCATAGTTAAATCACCCCTTTTGTTATAAGATCTAAAGGCAACACAAAGAAATTTTAGTAAAAGTCTATACTATGCGGCTATATCGGTCAAGCTAGGAGGGGATATAGTTGGGGGGGAAATCTCAGGGTCGGGTCTTTAGTTTTGAATTTCAATATAGCAGTTTAACTAAATAGAATGATCACCTTACATTCTATGGGCATTATTCCATTTAAATACCAAAACGAAATGCGCATAGAAAGTTTATTGAACGCGTACTGAGGGCATAGGCCACAGGGTCATTAAACCCTACTAACTTAGTTCTCTTGAAAAACGTATTTTAAGATATATAGCATATATCGTTTTGCAAAAGAACGAATATATGATAAAATCGTTCTACGACAGAACGAAAAGGAGAATATCATGACCTTGCAAGAGTTGCTATCAAAGCTGCAAGAAATACAGGCCCGCCTCGTTTTAAACTTGCCGAAGCGTTTGCGACCGTATTTCGACGCCCTTGACCTGTCGGCCAGGGGGTTGCTTGTGCTGGGCCCCAGGGGCGTGGGAAAGACGACGTTAACGCTGTCAAGGTCGAAGGAAATGCTTTACATCCCCGCAGACAATCCCTTGGTGGCGCCCTTTAAGCTGTGGGATATATGCGAGGCGGCCTTCGGAGCCGGCTACGACGGTGTTATCATAGACGAGGTGCATTACGCCCGCGAATGGGCCGTACACCTAAAGGCGCTTTACGACGCCTTCCCAGGTAAAAGGATCTGGGCCACCGACAGCAGCAGTGCATCGCTTGAAAGTGGCGTTTCCGACCTATCGCGCAGGTTCGTTCAAATCAAGGTTCCCCTTCTTTCGTTCAGGGAATTCATCGCCATAAAACACGATCACCTCTTTCCCGTGATCGATCCCTTCAACCCGGACATGCCCTCGGTCCAGGGCGTAATAAATGCCATAAACCCGCTGGCGGCCTTTGGGGAATATTTGCGCCAAGGGCTTCGACCATTTTTCCTCGAGGGACATTACGCGGAGAGGTTGAAAAACGTGCTGGACAAAATGTTGTTCTCGGATGTGCCCTTTTGGACGCCACAAATCGCAGAAAACCACCTTCGGCTCATGCAGGCAATAGTTGGCCATCTTGCCATGTCGCCAATTCCTGTAATTAGCGTGGAGTCGCTAACGCGCGAGTGGGGTGTCGGTAAGGTAAAGCTATACGATCTCATTGAAGTAATGACGCGTATATGCCTTATTCGCGTCATCAAAAGAAAAGGCGCGGCTTCCAAGCTTCACCTTCGAGGAGCGAAGCTCTTTTTCTATGACCCGTCGACCTACTATGTCTTAAACGGAAACTCGGCAAACGTGCGAGAGGCATTCGTCGCCTGCTCCTTTGAAGAAGCAGGTAGAAGCGTCTTTGCAGCAGATGATGAAAGGATCTGCGACTTTGTCGTCGACGGCGCAACCCTGGAAGTCGGCGGCAAGAGCAAATCGGGCAAGGCCGCAGACTTCGTAGTAAGAGACGGCCTTGACGTCCCCCTGCCTGCCGTGATTCCCATGTGGCTGCTTGGGATGATGTATTAAGCGAAACTCTGAAGACAGGGCCTTAAGCTTGCAAACCAAAACAGGATTTTGTTTAAAACTTACTGCCTAAGCACCCTCAAGACTTCGCCCTTTGAAACAAGATTAACCTGTTATAGATTAAAATTCAAGATTAAAGACCTGACCCTAATACTTGTGTGCGCATTGCGTTAAGGATGGCGATTAGCGTGACGCCAACGTCGGCAAAGACTGCTGCCCACATGGAGGCTATC
>NZ_CALETC010000113.1:0-5590 GCF_937920065.1 Acetomicrobium mobile | reverse complement strand
CCTGGGCCATGTCGAGGTCGCGGATGCGGCTTTCGGCAGCGGTCAGGTTCTGAGATGCCGTGGTCAGGTTGTTTATGGTGTGCTCCAACCTGTTCTGGTAAGCGCCGAGCTTCGCCCTTTGGCTGGAAACCTTGTCCAGGGCGGAGTCAATAACCGTTATGGAACGGGACGCCGAGCCACGGTCGGTGACCAGAACCCTGTTAATGCCAAGCGAGCGCACTGACATGTTCCCGATGTCTATTCCCATGTCTTCGCCTTCATTGGCGCCGATCTGGAAGACCGTGGAGTTGTCGGCAAGGTGAAGCGATGTCTCGTAGGTTCCGGTGTCATCCTCAAGCTCGAATTGCTTGGTAGTGTTATTCCAGCTTACTTTTACATCGGCCATGGCGTCGAACTCAACGTCCACGTTGGGATGCACTATGCCGATGAGCAAATTGCCCGTTACGTTTACGTTCTGCGCTACAGTTTTTCCGCTGTGAGCGTCCTCCACGTTTACGGTAAAGACGTTTTCCTTCGAGGCCTGAATCTGGCTTAAGCTCAGCGCCTTAAGCACATCCTCGTCGCCGGTGAAGGAGATCTCGCCGTTTTTGCCCGCCACGACGCTTCTGATGACAATGGTTCCGGCCACAGCATCGGGGGTGTTGGAGTCTTCCGCGCCTTCGTTAACATAGGTAACGAAGTTATCGGCATCTTCGTCGGAGACGTACTGACCCTGGCCGAGCTGATCCCTGATGGCCGAGTTGAGCTTGTCAACGACGTCGTCTATGGTGTCGGTGGCATAAAGCGTCACGGTGGCCTTCTTGCCGTCGCCCTGGATCATGGTGATGGTCTGGGGATCATCGAGCAGGAACTTGCCGTTGGCGTCCCAGAAGCGGTCTATGTCGCGCAGGCTGGCCCACTTGGGAGCCACATCCCCAACATCAGCCGTTATCGGGTTGATGGTTATGTCAGGAGGCGTGACGGTGAAGGTTACCTTACCGGTTAGATCTAGATCACTTTCTAGATCTTCTATAGCACTTTTAAATTTGACCGTAATTTTTCCGGCAGAACCGATATCAAATACAGCGTTAGTGTCATCAGAGCTTAGGCCTACTGTCGCTGATTCTTCCCCCCACTTAAGAACGGCACTGCTGATGCCACTATCACTTGCACTAAATGTCAGCGTATACTCCCCTGCCGGGACGACGCCGGTAATGGTTATTGGATTAGTCGTGGCCAATATACCATTGGAATCGCTAGTGACTACAGCAAGGTTGGGCGTATAAGTGAACTTCTGAGTCACTTCGTCCCCTTCGCCGATGCTCGCCAGCACGTCAGGATCAAGTGTGACCGTGATGGAATTACCTGTCGAAATATCGAATGTAGCGGTGTTATTAACTACGTTTGTCGTTTTGGTACTATCTCCAGGAGTAGTAAGCGTAGCTATAATTTTATTGTCGGTCCCGCGGGTGAGCGTGAGCTTATATTCTCCTGCCGTTACAGAGCCACCCGCGCTTACCGTAACACCTACATCAGTTATCACGTCTGTGGATATGTCGTGCTTCACCTTGAATATGTCGCTTTTCTGGATCTGTCCCTGGCCGGGCGTGGCCTCGATGGAGATCTTGAAGTTGCCCTCGGCGGCTGCCTTTTGGCCGAACTGGTCGATCTGACGCAGGCTGCCACGCACGAATGCCTTGGTCTCCAGCTTGTCGGAAGACCACAGCACCGATGCGGAGCCGTCCAAGAGCTTTTTCTTGTTGAACTGGGTCGTGGATGCGATGCGGTCCACTTCTTCCTTGAGCTGGTCAATTTCCGACTGGATGACCTGACGGTCATTTGCGGTGAGCGTGTCGTTTGCGGCCTGTACGGCCAGCTCCCTCATCCTCTGAAGGATGGAGTGCGTCTCGTTTAAGGCGCCCTCTGCCGTTTGGATCATGGATATGCCGTCCTGGGCGTTTCTTACAGCCATATCCAGCCCTCTCACCTGAGCCCTCATCTTCTCGCTTATGGCGAGCCCCGCCGCATCGTCGGCGGCGGTGTTGATCCTCAAGCCGGTCGAAAGCTTGTTGATGGATTTCTGCAGGGACTCGTTGGTGCTGTTCAAGGCATTATAGGTAAATAATGCTGGAATATTGTGGTACACTCTCATGAAACATTCCTCCTCCGTGAGTCATGTTTTTCTGCCCTTCCTGACAGAAAGTTTTGCCTAAAAACCAACCGCTTCTTGTTTAAACTAACTACTTACTTTTTCGAAGCAACCACCCCCTGGATCGTAAGCCTTCATTTATTAATCGGCATTTGCAGGCTCAAACTTTACACTGATTCCGAAGGCTTGCAAAAATTTTTCCTGAAATTTTTCCATGGGGATACCGGCGTTCATGCAGGCCTTCATTGTGCGCTCGGCAATGGAGGCAACCCACGTACCGCCGCTTGCCTGAAGCACTGCCAGCGCAAGCGGGATTTCTTCCTTAAACCTGTCAAGCAGTTTGGACACCTCGGACAAAAATTCCCTGTGTCTTCCTTCCCAGTAAAGGGCTTCTGCCCTGACGAGGTCACTCAAAAGGGCGTAATCTTCGACTTGGGCACCTCCGCTTATTTTAACGAAGGGCGCTAACGCCCTAAGCTGCGGCGAAAGAAGCGAAGCAAAGGCATAAAGCCACCTTTCGGACGTCTTTGAGGCCCTGAAAAACTGCTCTGCCTTCCCGCAGAAGCTCAAGAACATAATGTATTTACCGAAGTTGGCGCGGTATAAAAAGTCGTACCAGCTCCTGCAAAGCCCGTAAAGCCACGACGGCATCTCGTCTTTAAGGGCTTGTATCATCTGATCCAGCGGGGCCTCCATGTAGGCACCATAGGCTTTTACGACGAGCTCAAGAAATGCGTCAGGGTAAATCTTTCACCTAAAAAGCCGTCCCACCAGGGTTCGTCGCCAGAGGAAGCAACGGCAAGCCAAAGTTCATGCATAGGGATCGTTTCCTGCTCGTTCAGACCATGGTCGACGATGTCTTTTTCTTTCAAGATGGGCGAAAACATGCCCCAAATCCTTTTAACTTCCTTTAAGTAAGCTTTAGCAAACTCTACGTCTTCCAAAAACAGCTCGGCAATCTCCTTGGCTTCGTGAACGGTGCTTATCGACAAATTGTCGCCCAGCAGTTCGCCGCTGGCGCTGAACCTTAGAGAGGTGATGACGCCAAGCAGAAACTCGCATTTGTAAAATATGTCCCTCCAGGCTTCCAGGGCAGCTCCGTATGACTTTTCCACGGAATTAAGGGACCTTGGGGAGGCCTTAAGCCTCGTTACCCTTATAAGCTCTTTTCTTATGCCTTCTAAATCCTTAAGAACACCGTTTATCTCTCTCAGGATGCGGCGCTGGTTATCCAGGGTAAGGCCGATGCCATCCAGCTTTTCGCCCTTTAAAAACGAAGGAGCCGGGTCGCCTGCATGTTCTTTGAGCCTTTCCTTAAAGGGCACGTGTATGGCGCCGTTCATCCTGGCGCCGCCTTCGGTACAGTTGTAGACGGGCACGGAAGATGACGCGATCGCATGTTCAAATATCGTTAAAAACCCGTACCAGTGCCTGTTGGTCCTGACCGTTCCAAGGCCGTCCCAGGAAGTGACCTCAATCTGCAAGTCCGTCGGGGCCGACCCTTCGGCAAATCCGCTGGAATGCGTCCTGCCGCCTTCGCCGTAGGCAAGGTCCTGGCCGACGAAGATCACTTCTTTGGGGCAGATGGCCTGGGCCACCGAGTAGCAGAAATGCGCCACGGAAGAACCGACATTCAAACTATTCAAGCCAAGTATCTCGCAAGCCTTGGGACCCACGGCGTCGGATTGATTCGGAAAAAGGGGGCCGGGCCATTCGTAAATCAGCTTGGGATATACCTTGCTGCCGAAGGCCAAAACGGGTTTGCCTTCATGGGCGGAGAGGGCTTTTATCGCTTTTTCCAGTTTGTCATAGACCACGTGGGAGTAGTCGAGCGCCGCTATGACGTGGGGTATTATGCCCCTTTCTATCAGGTAGTTTGCGATGACGTCGTTGGCTATGATTACGCAGTGATGCTGGGCCTCCCTTAAAAGCTCGATTTGCTTGTCCAGGGAAGGGCCAGCCGAAACGACTATGGCAGGTTTTCCTTTCCAATGCTTTTGTATCTCCTGCAACGTCGCTACGTTTCTGTCCTTGTATATGTAGGCGTTTAACGCGGTCTGAGCCGTCTCCACCAAATTTCTTGAAAGCGGTATGGTGCTGGTGGAGATGGCAGAAAGAAGCATCCCCCTGTACTCGCTCAAAAACTGCTTCATCTTTGAAATGTCGTTTCCGGAATATTGCCTATGTACATATATGGAAGGCTCAATCTTGCCCATGAGCCTGACCCAGGGGGATATCTTGCGCCATTGGCCGTCCCTGTCGGTTTTATCTTCTCCCACGACGAAAAAAAGCTTCCCCTTTGAGATCAGATGAGAAAAATTGTGCAGACACAATGCCCAATACAGGAGAGCCGGATCGGGTTCGCAACAAATGATCCTTAAGTTTTCGTCCTTCTCAGTGAAGGTATTTAAAAAATGATTTCCAAGGCCTAACCCCAGCACGATGGCGCTTTTACAATCAGGGTTTCCGCTGATGCAGCTATAACCTAACCCGACATTTTCGACGAAACGCAGCTTGCCTTCGCCGTCGCGCAGTTCAACGTAAGGACCTTTGTAATTTGCTGTCCACGAAGCAAAGCCCAAATCTTTTGCCTTTTGCTCAAGAAACTCTGCCAGGTAAGGCTGAACCGCCCGCAGAGCTTCGAAATTAGCATTTTGTGTCAGTTCAAAATCTTTCATTGCTACAGACATCCTTTTTGCTCCTTAATATAAAGCTGTTTACTTAAATTTTTGCAACAGAACAACATGTCAAAAGTCTGTTGTAGCTTGTAATAGAGACTGTTTATGTATTTATCATTGTAAGAAATCCACCAGCGTGGGCTGTATTATCCTGGCTATGGTGGCCAAACTTGCCTGATAGACGGCTTGGGCCATGGCAAACTTCGTAACAGCTTCGGCAAGATCGGTGTCAGACACCTTGCTGTAAAGTTCGTTGTAATTCAAGTTCATCTGTTTCAGTCTGGAGCTTGAGGTTTGGTACCTTTTTTGAAGCGCGCCCGTCTGGGTGCGAACGCAAAGTATGTCATCAATGGCCTCGTCGAGTTTAGGCAAAATTGTGCTTGATATGCCTTCAACGTCGCCCTGCCTTACGGCTTGCATGAGGTCGTCGAGCAAACCGAAGAAATCGGTGGAGCCGATATCGGCAGAAGTCCGAACGGTCGTTATCTGATTATAAGGCCCTACACCGCCCCTCGAGGGCGAAGGGGAACCGGGCAATGACGGAGTGTCACCTTGAGCCTCGATGACGTATCCTTTCGGCGACCACAGCACAAACCGCATATCCACCGAGCCGTTATCCACAAGCTCTGCCCTGACGTCTCCGCTTTGAAATCTAGAGTTTACGGTGTTTACCAAATCATCTATAGTCATGCCCGCGGTATTTATGGTATGCGTATAGCCGTTAACAGTGATGTTTAACGGCCCGCTTCCCGTCCAACCGGAAACATCTAAGGTGCTACGCAAA
>NZ_CALETC010000112.1:0-2748 GCF_937920065.1 Acetomicrobium mobile | reverse complement strand
GAAATTGCGCAGGTTATCTCGCAGTGTTTGAGACTGCTTGACCCTCTTGAGAAAACTCCATCGTGCACGCTCGGCCGGGGTAATGGGAAGGTTATTTCAAAGAGCTTCGGCAGGGCCTTTGCCGTGAAGCGGGAATTTCAGGATCAGGAATTCGAGGAGATCTGCGCAGGCGATCTTGTCAACGGCTGCAAGCTGTGGCACGACGTTAAAGAACATTCTAAGATGGCAAAACGAGAGGTGCTTTTAAAGGTCTGGCTCATGCCTGAGGGCGCTGAGGTCGAAGCGGCTTTTATAGAGTACCTGCGCTGTCGAAAAGGCATAGACG
This sequence comes from Acetomicrobium mobile, assembly GCF_937920065.1. NCBI lineage: Bacteria > Thermotogati > Synergistota > Synergistia > Synergistales > Acetomicrobiaceae > Acetomicrobium > Acetomicrobium mobile. The sequence continues at coordinate 2,423 of NZ_CALETC010000112.1, read as the reverse complement.
TCATGGTCTTTAAGAAGGAATACGGCTTGCATAACAAAAAAGATGACTATAGGGGCGAGTACTCTCTGGCCGTTCCGAGGGTACACGTTTCAACGGCGGAGAATCTATTTAGAGGTTTGTTTAGGAATTGCTTAATGGAGTGTGAGTTAGCATATTATGAGGCTTACAAAACGCTGCTGTCTGGGGATAAGCCAGACGAGGAGCCTAAAAGCTTAGAGAACGCGAGGTGGCTTGACTCCACCCGTCGTTTGGCGCTTGTTTTCGACGGGAAGCATTTGTACCTGTCGAGCGTGCCGTCTAAAGGCGAAAGAACCGGCAAGGAAGGCAAGGCAAGCTTTTACAGGTTGAAATCGACAAATATATTCCAGATCATGATGGATCTGTTTGATAGCAGGATTAAACTAGCAACTGAATACCTAAGGCAGAGAGAAGAAGCACTTAATGACGATAGTTGGCTTGAATTTAATCGTTAGCCGTAGGTTTCTACCCTATTAGCCCATACCTTTAACCTTAGCCCATTGCTCATGTCAGGCCTTCAAGTTTTATGAGCGAACCCTTTGGCCTTACCCGTGCGAGAAACCTTGGCCAGTTGACATACGATCGCAAAACAAGGCGATGCCGTCTCGTGTGCCTCCCTCATGTCGGACTCGGCCAATGCGATGTAAAGCTTTGCGGTCTCAAGATTTAAGTTTCTTTTTATGGTCTATAAAACAGAGGGGCTTATGCCGCTGCCTAGGAAGAGCCTTGCCTTCACTGCCGTGTGTAAGTTTAAAGTAACATCTGCATTAATTATCCGGAAAGGCCGGAAAATCATACATAAGCTCGTCGCGACTCAAAACCTAGAGCCAAAAATTTGGCTGTTATTTAAATTTTGTTATAATATCATTATGTAATTGAGGGCTGGGGGCTGCGTAGCGGACTCCAGCCCTTAATGTTTAATCTTTCGGCAGTGCAATCAACCCGTAACCTTCTATTCGACCAGTTTTGCTGTCCTTACGAAATTTAGTTTTTATGATTTCCCAATCCTCGTGTGCCCTTTTCCCATTGCCCACCAGCCAATAGGGGTTACGACAAGGTCAGCTATCTGAAGCCCGGCTACATTATCTTTCTTATCCACCAGTTTTAGTTCCCTATCAATTCAGAGAAAAGATTTGTGTCTCGGACAGATGATAGGTGCCCTTTCTGCGAGGACAAAGACCGGATATGCAGGGTCAACATTGCGTAAATTGGTATCTCCAGATTCATCCAAAAACAAAATTTTCATATAACAGCATCCTCCCAGTGAAGACAAGATCGACGGCATTAAAAGATAGACCTGTCCCTTCCCTCGCCCGAAGAGATGAAAAAGGCGCTTGAAGAGCTCACAGAACGCCCGTCTTGTCGCTGACATGGCAGAAGATAAACTTTTTTAAAGTTTATCAAAGAACCCATCAAACCATAAAGGCGTATTTTAGTATGCTTTGGCGGTGCGTTGTCTCAAATGACAGATTCTTGCAGCCTAACAAGGCCTGGGTTCCAAAGGGCATCTTTTAGGTTTTGACCTTGCCCGTTCCAAAAACCTTGACCAAACGACACCATAGCTTCCGAGCTCTTCTGGTATGGCTTTAAGTATCGCTTCAAGGTGCCTGGCAGTTTCGCCGAAAGGATCCTTTGCTATCCTTCGTGCAAGCCTTTTTGCGTCTTTGAAACTGCCGCGCAGGATTGCGTCTTCAATGCCCGGCGGCGTCATGTTAAAGTTGTCGTCAACGTGGCGGTGTTTAGTTTTCGGCTCGCCGTTTTCGTTGGTTTCTTTACCCTTCAGCATGAGATTATCGAACATGATGTCTGCTATCTTTTGGCATCTTTCAAGGACGCATTCCCAGGAACAGGGCACGTTGCGCTTCCTTTCGTCCGTAAGGTCGTAGGGCTTCGGATCGCTCAACATCCGTATCAGCTGAAAAAGTGCCTTTTCCGAACACTCAGGCTGCGGGTAGCAGTCGTCGAACTTTGACAGAGCTTCGATTATCTCGTCAGGCGACATAGTATCGCAAAACGAGACGAAGTCTGCGTACTCGTTTACGCCGTTCCGCGTAATGACGAGCCACCCCTTTATCCTGCACATTTCGGCCTTCGTAGGCACTTTTACTCCGTTTACTACTTCCGTTTCAAGCGGCATGTCCCTTTTAAAGTTCCGTATGCCTATGTCAACGCCGCAAAAATGCTTCAGGTTTAAGGACGAAATCCCGGAATGTTTCGTACCAATCCCGGCTAACAGCTCTAAGGAACCTAAGTCGTCCTGCAGGTCTTTCAAACCGTTGACACGCTCCTTTGTTGCTGTTTTTTATTCACGTACGACGCTAAAACAATTTGAAGCACTTGGGCTGTGCCTATAGGGTACATTATACGGCGGCTTTTGTTCTTAAATTAATAATAATTAATATCGT
>NZ_CALETC010000111.1:0-10754 GCF_937920065.1 Acetomicrobium mobile | reverse complement strand
CGTTTTCTTCCATAATGTCAACCCGACATTTCGTGAAAAACGCGTTTTTAGGAGCGTCGGCCTCCCTCAATTTTTATGAATTTTTCCCAAAGGTGTTGAACCCAAGTCCACGTTCGTGATAATATTAGTCACGAACTTGTTGGGCCTGTAGCTCAGTAGGATAGAGCGACGGCCTCCTAAGCCGTAGGTCGCCGGTTCGAGTCCGGCCAGGCCCGCCATTTTAAGAAGCGTCGAAGACAGGTCGTCTGGCCTGTCTATTTTTGCGTAAATTACAATCCCAACAACAAGCAAGAGCAACGAAGCAAAGCATTTAGTTGCTTTTATATACGTTTTATATTAGCCATTTCACTGATTTGAAATTTAACTAAGAACATCCTAAATCGAGTTGCAAGTAATCTACCAAGCCTAAAAAACAATACTTTAAAGGAATTTAGGTGAGTTTTCTGTGGAGTTGGAGAAATGGGAAGAGGAAGCTAAGTCAATGGTAGAAATCCAGGTAAAAAGACGCACCATTAAAAACAGCGCCTTATTGGAGGCGATGGCCAAGCTCCCACGACATCTTTTTGTCCCAGAAGACCTTAGGAATCTAGCTTACGCCGATTGCGCTCTTCCCATTGGTGAAGGCCAGACGATATCGCAACCTTATATCGTCGCTAAGATGACAGAATTGCTAGATCCCCGCCCAGGGGACAAAGTCTTGGAGATTGGCACAGGATCAGGTTATCAGGCTGCTCTTTTAGCCACTATGGGATGTATTGTTTTCACTATAGAAAGGATTGCAGCTTTAGCTGCAAGTGCAAAAAAAATCTTCGAGGAACTAGGCCTTTTGGATAAAATTAAGATTAACATTGGAGACGGAAGACTTGGTTGGCCGGAAGAAGCTCCCTTTGACTGCATTATCGTGACAGCAGCAGCTCCCGAAATAGAAAAGGCCTGGGTAGACCAACTTGCTGAAGGAGGCAAATTAGTTTTACCCTTAGTCGTCTCTTTCAACGTGGAACAACTAGTTAAAATAACGAAGACCAAAGGCAAACTTGAACAAAAGCATTATGATTACTGCTCATTTGTACCTCTTTTACCGGGAGTGAAGACTTAGTGACCAAAAAACTCAAATTTACCCTGGTTGGTCTTGTGTTTTTATTTGCTCTTGCCTATTTGCTTTTTGCCCCTCACTATTGGTTGTGCATTTCACATGAGGGGGGCACCGATATGTTTTTAATTCCCGTGGGCCAAAAAATCTTTCTGAGCTACATTCACAGCTTAGAAAGAACCCCCGTGCAGGATGTATTTCTATTGCAAGGAGGCCAAATATGGTTATACGAAGAAAGAGTCAAGTCACATAACGCCGGCCTTCCCGCGTTCGACCAATATCCAGGCTCATTGGTCAAGACGGAAGACTGGTTGATATTTCGAGGAGGCAGACGCCACTGGATGAATATTCGCTGCAGGGTTGGGAATGCCGCTATCGGCAAAAACATACTAACGATCGGTAAGACCAACCATGAACTGTATTATCGCTATCCCGAGCAGCCAGTCTGCCTTTTTGTGGTCCTTAAGTCCATCTTATAGTGAAATTAGTAAAGTTTAAACTAAAAAGGAGGGTAATGGATGGAGAACATTAAACCACAGGATCAAGTTATCGATTTAGACGAAATTATGAGACAGTACGATGCGGAAGCACGGTATAGAGTATTAAAGGGATGGCAAAACATGCTCATCTTCGCAGTAGCAGCGGCTATGTCCCTCTTTCATCTCTATACGGCGGGATTCGGCCAACTTCTGGCGATGAAGCAAAGGGCGGTGCATTTGGCTTTTGTACTCTTTTTAACCTATCTGCTGTACCCTGCCACAAAAAAATCTTCAATCGATAAAATTCCCTGGTACGACTTCGTATTAGCTGTTATCGCCGCTTATACATCACTTTATTTAGTTATACACTTCGATGAAATGATCACGCGTTCGGGACTTCCCACGCCAATGGACGTCTTTATAGGTTTCTTGGGCATCGCAATGCTCCTTGAAGCCACGAGAAGGGTATCAAACCCCGTTTTGCCGATACTTGCCATAGTTTCGCTGATTTATTGTTACCATGGACGATATTTTCCTTCACTTTTCGCCCACAGGGGGTTTAACACAGCCCGCATTATAAATCACATGTATTTGGGCACCGAAGGTGTCTTTGGCGTTCCCATATCAGTTTCTGCCACTTTCGTGTTCATGTTTATCCTCTTTGGTTCCATCCTTCAGGAAACAGGAATGGGAAAATTCGTCATAGACTTGGCCTTGGCCATCGCAGGAAGATCGACGGGCGGCCCAGCCAAGGTTGCTGTGATCAGTTCCGGGATTATGGGCACCGTATCCGGGTCCTCTGTAGCTAATGTTTGCACTACTGGCACCTTTACCATACCTCTAATGAAAAGCATAGGATACAAACCATACTTTGCCGGTGCCGTTGAGGCCGTCGCATCGACGGGTGGACAGATAATGCCTCCCGTAATGGGTGCGGCTGCTTTTATAATGGCCGAGTTTCTTGGGGTGCCTTATATAAAAGTAGCCTTAGCTGCTGTGATTCCGGCGCTGCTTTATTATACGGCCGTCATGGTACAGGTGCACTTTGAGGCCACGAGGCTTGGATTGCTTGGATTGCCGAAAGAGAGGCTTCCTCGGCTTTGGAGTTTATTAAAATCTAAGGGGCACCTTTTAATCCCCCTATTTGCCATAGTATATTTCCTCGTCGGCGGTTACACTCCGATGAAGGCAGCGTATTACGGCGTGCTGACGACGATTGCCGTATCCTTTATATCTAAAGATACAAGACTCACGTTACCGAAGCTGATGGACGGTTTGGTAAATGGGGCAAAAGGATCGCTTGGAGTTGCATGTGCTTGCGGAACTGTGGGAATAATCGTTGGGATGGCCACCTTGACGGGGCTAGGACTTAGAATAGCAAGTTTAATAATAACGATCTCCAGAGGAAATTTGCTCATAACCATGCTCCTTACGATGGTAACTTGCATATTGCTTGGTGCAGGCCTTCCTACGACGGCAAACTTCATCGTCACGAGCACCATCGCTGCTCCGGCTTTGCTTCAACTTGGTGTTGCCCCAATGGCAGCATATATGTTCGTTCTTTATTTCGGAATTGCAGCTGATTTAAGCCCTCCCGTAGCTTTGGCGGCGTATGCCGGCGCGGGCATCGCAGGAGCAGATCCGATGAAAACGGGCATTACGGCGGTGAAGCTGGCCTTGGCAGGATTTCTCGTGCCCTTTATATACGTCATGAACCCGATGCTTGTGTTGGTCGATGTAACGCCTTTGCCATTCATATTGGCCATTATAACGGCAGTGATAGGAGTATTTTTACTAGGCATGTCAACCATCGGATATTACAAGGCTCCGATACCTTTTTGGCTTAGGATAATAATCTTTGGCGGAGCTTTAGCTCTTTTAATACCCGGCCTCTTCTCTGACGCTATAGGTATAGCAATATTAGCTTTTACCTATTTTTTCCAAAAAAGACGGGCAAAAGGGCAATAAAAGAGTACTATCTTTTAGCTATTATGTGTATAATGCATTCTAGAGGGTGCCGCACTTAACTCGAGCGGCACCTTCTTAAACAAAGACACTGGGAGGTTTTGTAAATGCCGGACGACTACAAAGAGACATTGAATCTACCGAAAACTTCATTTCCGATGAAGGCTAACCTTGCAAAAAGAGAATTGGATATGCTTCAATTTTGGGAAGACATCGACATTTATCAGAAGTTGATGAACAAAGGGGAAAGAGAGAAGACCTTCGTTCTTCACGATGGCCCTCCTTACGCTAACGGCAATATTCACATTGGCACAGCCTTTAACAAGATACTAAAGGACATGATCCCGAAGTACAAATGGATGAGAGGGTATTTCTCCCCTTACGTGCCCGGTTGGGATACCCACGGACTTCCCATAGAACTTCGAACGCTAAAGGATGAAGGGCTCGATAAGGACTCGCTTCATCCTATTGATCTCAGGCGCAAGTGCAAGGAGTGTGCCGATCGTTTCTTAGATATACAACGAAATGAATTCAAACGCCTGGGTGTTATAGGGGATTGGAATGATCCTTACATCACTTTTAAGCCGGAATACGAGGCTATAGAGCTTGAAGCCTTTGCAGAAATGGTAGATCGTGGATATGTATATCGCGGACAAAAACCCATTTACTGGTGCACCGACTGTCAAACTGCTCTAGCTGCCGCCGAAATAGAATATGAGGATATATCCTCTCCTTCAATTTATGTTGCCTATCCGTTAAAAAAAGAAGGCTTTCCCAACCTTGAGGGCAAGGAAGCCTACGCCATTATATGGACTACAACACCGTGGACGTTGCCGGCAAGTTTGGCAATCACGGTTCATCCCAATTTCGACTACATTTTCGCCAGCTCCAACGACAAAGTATACCTCCTGGCCAAGGGGTTGCTAGAAAAGGTACAACGTGAAACCGGGATTAACTTTAATAATGTGTTATATGAAATTAAAGGCAAAGAATTAGAAGGTCTGAAGGCAGTTCACCCATTTTACGATGACAAAGAGATAATATTTGTCCTTGGAGACTACGTCTCCCTAGACGAAGGAAGCGGCTGTGTTCATACCGCACCGGGCCACGGCGCTGAAGACTTTGAAACAGGTATTAAATATGACCTTGAAATATACAACCCTGTCGATGGCAGGGGTTACTTCGTCCCCGAAACGCCGCTTGTAGGTGGCTTAAGCCTTGAAGAAGGTTCGGAGAAAGTATTGGAAGTTTTAAAGCAAAAGGGAAGGCTTTTGGGAGAAGGGGAGATAATGCACTCCTACCCACACTGTTGGCGCTGTAAAAAACCCATTATCTTCAGGGCAACAAACCAGTGGTTCATTGCCGTGTCCATGTTCAAAGAAGATTCTTTAAAGGCGATTTCTTCGGTACAGTGGATCCCGTCATGGGGACAGGATAGAATAGCCAACATGGTTCGCGAAAGGTCCGACTGGTGCATCAGCAGACAAAGAATTTGGGGCGTTCCCATTCCTGCTTTTTATTGCAACGACTGCGGAGAGCTCATTTTAACGAGCGACAGGATAAGAAAGGTGAGCGCCAAGGTCCGCGAGCATGGAAGCGATTGCTGGTGGCTGATGGAGACCAAAGAGCTACTGGAGGAACTTGCCTTTTGTCCTAAATGTAACTCAAAATCTTTAAAGAAGGAAACCGACATATTTGACGTGTGGTTTGATTCGGGAACGAGCCACTTGGCAGTATTAACGACGCGTCCTGAACTAAAATGGCCCGCTACGATGTACCTTGAGGGAAGCGACCAGCACAGGGGATGGTTTCAAACTTCGCTTTTGACTTCTGTTGCAACTAGGGGAAGGGCTCCCTTCGAAATGGTCCTAACGCATGGGTTCATCGTGGACGGAGAAGGCCGCAAAATGTCAAAGTCCCTTGGAAATGTGGTACAACCCCAGGAAGTAATAGAAAAGTACGGCGCCGATATATTGCGCCTATGGGTCGCTTCCACCGATTACAGAAATGACATCAGAATTTCCGAAACCATACTAAAAAACCTGGTCGAATCTTACAGGAGAGTAAGAAACACCATGAGATACATGCTTGGCAACTTGTTTGATTTCGACCCGCACAACGACAGTCTTGCACCCGAAGATATGGAAGAAATTGACCTTTGGATCCTGTCTAAGCTACAGGGCATTATAAGCAAGGTTACAAGGGGTTTTGAGGATTTTGAATTTCACGTGCCAACCTTTACGATTCATCAATTCTGCGTAAATGAACTTTCAGCCTTTTATCTCGATATTAACAAAGACAGGTTATATGTTGAGGCAGCCGACTCGAAACTGCGCAGGAGCTGTCAAACTGCGATGTGGAATATAATAAAAACGCTGACCCTAATGCTTTCGCCAATTTTAAGCTTTACGACCGAAGAGGTTTGGCAGCATTTAAGGGAAATAGATCACACGCTGCCTGAAAGCATATTTTTAGCGGATTGGCCCACTTTAGACCCAACATTGTACCATGAATCGTTGGAAGAGAAGTGGGAGAGGATCTTGTGGCTGCGAGGTGCCGTAAGCAGGGCTCTGGAAGCGGCTCGTGGCCAAGATTTAATAGGGCAGTCTCTGGAGGCCTGCGTTAACATAAAGCTTGACTCCGAAACTGCAAAATTAAGGGACATTCTTTCTCCCTATTGGTGGAAGGGTGTTTTCATAGTATCGGACGTCAATTGGGTGGACGAGTTGCCCGAAGCACCCGTAGTCCATGCTGACGAAGAAACCGGCGTCAAGATTGCAATAACCAAAGCTTGTGGCGAGAAATGCCCCAGATGTTGGATGTACGCACCAGAGGTAGCAGAAAAAGGCGTCTGTGGCAGATGTAGCATGGTGCTGGCGGCTCAATCTTAATACTATGGTGGGGGCAAGCGTATGTATGGAAATTGACTATGAAGGGATAAAAAGAAAGCTGATTCAAAAAAAGGAAGAACTTGTCAGAATGGTAGAAGCGCTGCTCTTAGAAGCAACCAACGGAAATTTGGGCGAACTATCGACGCTTGACACAAATCATCTCGTCGATACAGCTATGAATATGATCAACAAGGAGCAAATCGCCGGAAAATTGGAAAGCATTAAGGTGATGTTAATAAACATTGATCACGCTCTTGCAAAGCTTGATAAAAACGTAGAAAAATTCGGGTTATGCGAGCTATGCAATAAACAGATAGAAGAGCAGCGCCTCCAAGCTCTTCCTTGGGCGCGCTACTGCATGGGGTGCGAAAGAAAGCTTGATAAGCAGAGATGACAACGCCTTAAGAAATGCCTGAAAAAATTGAAGTCACAATCTCAAGTGAGTTTATCGGCGAAAGGCTCGATGTCGCCTTAAGCAAGATCTTGCCCACCAAATCCCGCAGTCATATTCAAAGAACACTGCGGGATTTGGGGTTGAAACCTTCTATGAAGATTAAAAACCCGATGAAACTTGACTTGACGTTTCAGGACATTGAAGGCGAGGAGACGCCAATTGAGCCCGAACCCGTGCAGTTTGGGGTTATCTATGAAGACAACGACATCATAGTAATAGACAAGCCTGCCCCTTTAGTTGTACATCCGGCAGCAGGACACAGGCGCAACACCTTGGCTCATGGACTCATTCACCGATATCCTGAATTGGTGTCACCCGATTCAAAAAGGCCAGGAATAGTGCACCGCCTAGATGCAGGCACATCAGGGCTCATGGTAGTGGCAAGAAACCTTTATTCGAAGCAAAGGCTGATGGACTCCTTTAAGTCACGCTCCGTAAAGAAAGAATATTTGGCACTGGTAATAGGAGAACCGAAAGAACCAAAGGGTACGATTACAAGCCCTATCGCCAGGAACCCAAAAAACAGGCTCAAGATGGCCGTCGTGCCCCACGGAAAAGAAGCCATCACAGAGTACAGGGTGCTTTGGAGCACGGGGAAATTTTCTTTCGTGCACTGCATCATCCATACCGGCAGGACGCACCAAATTAGAGTGCACCTTGAGGAGATGGGTTGCCCCATAGTGGGTGACAAGCTATACGGGGCAAAAATAAAGGCCGATTGGGTCCCCAAGGATCGCTTTTTCCTCCATGCTTGGAAATTGGCTTTCCCACATCCAAGAAGCGGCGAGATTGTGTCTTTTAGGTCTTTTTTGCCTCACGAACTTATTGCAGCTCTTCAAGGAGCTCGAGCCATAAACCAGGAGAAACGCGAGTAGAAGAAAAGTCGCTATAGGTAACATGCCCCGGTCCTGTTTTAGGCAAGGATTTCACATGTTTTCTTTGAGTGTAATCGACGACATGATAAGAAGCTTCTTTTGCCTTGCTGTAGTAAGCAGCTAGAGAAGCCGCGAAGTTTATCATCTTTTCATTCGCCAGCTTACCCGATAGTTTCAAGATTACATGAGCGCCCGTTACATCTTTTGCATGGAACCAAAGGTCTTCCGGCGAGGCGATCTTAAAGGTAACGTGCCTATTTCCCTTTGCGTTTAACCCTACGTAAACGATAAAGCCGTCCTTGAGATCAAGCCTTTTGTAGGGTGGCACGTAATCTCCACTTTTTCGACTCCCTTTGCTTCGAACGTCCGAAGAAAGATCGTCTAGTATCTTTTTCACATCGCTGACATCGTTTAGCATGGAAACAAACTCGCGATATTCATCTAATTCGTTGAGCGCGTTCTTTAACTTTTCCATCTCTTTTGAGAGCTTTTCTTCGTTTCTTTGATATTTTTTTGCCAGTTTAAAATACTTTTTAGCGTTCTCAATGGGAGACAGCTTAGGATCAAGCTTTATTTCCACCCTTCCATAGCGTTCATCCCAGCTTTTCAGACAAGCAAAGGGTGCTCCATCTTTGACCTTATGAGCATAAGATATCAATAATGTACCGTAGTGACTCCATTTTTCCGCTTCTTCAACATTTGACAAGAGAGCTGACAATCCTTTTATTTTGTTGATTATCTTGTGCCTTTTTACATCCAATATTTTATAAATTTGCTCGAGCATTTTGTGCCTTTCTCGCTCGAAGTACTGATCTAGCAGCTTTTTTGAAGATTCAAGAGGCGACTTGCCTTCTCCTCGAGAACCGCTTAAAGGCAAGGGGAATGCCGTCAAGTAATCGTCAATTTCTTGGCAAATCAACTCTTGCAAGGTTATAGAGTAAAGCCCTTTTAGGTAGGGCTCAAGATCTAAATTTCGAAGTTCCCATTCTTTCAACAAAAACTTTGCAAGAGGTTGACCTATCCCTCTGTATTTAGTGATGTTTGCCAAGTCGTTTTTGCTAAAAATTTCTAAGTCCGGGCCTTCAAAAGGCGGTGGGGGAGTGTAAAATAGTCCGGGAAGAACCGACCTATACCTGTTGATCTCCGGATGAATGTGTTTTGCCACTTCCATAATTTTTTGCTTGTCGTCAAGGATGATGAGATTGGCCTGCCTGCCCGTGGCTTCAAACACGAGAAATCTAGACACGTTAACCCCTGCGCCTAAAGGTCTTGAAAATTCAATAGCTATTACGCGATCCCTGTTTATCTGAAATGCCTGAACCAAAAAACCTCCCACCAAATGGCTTTTTATAGCTCCCGAGATAGGGTGAGTTTTGGCCCTTAGTTCCTTTAAAATATCGAGCTCTTGTTTATTTATCACAGCCATACCGCAACTTTGGTTGTCCCAACTTAGCCAAAGCCAATTGTTGTTTCGAGAAAATTGAAGGGCCAGCCATTCTCGGCCTGCTTCGCAGCGAAATAGCTTTTTTCCCTTATAGCGCTCATTTATATCCAAAGTCCAGGCTAATGCTAATTCTGGTCCATATCGCACGATAGATTTCCCCTTTTGTCCAGATCCCACAATCTGCAGAAAGAACAAACATAGTTCCATGAAGGCGCCCCACAAATTTCGCACGTTAATGGGGGTAGCTCTTCTTCTTTTTCTTTGGCCTGAAACAAATCAATATTTCTCACGTAATCAAAGTAAAAGGCATGTTTGGCTCCCGGAGAATTTTCTTCGATTTCATTCAATATGTGCTTCCAGCGCAAAGAGGTAGCGCCCTTAGAATAGGGACATTCCTTTTGTATATAAGGTATGCCTTTGAGCAAACAGTAAACGGCGTCTTCCTTTTCTGTGCAAAAGACCAAGGGCTTTGCTTTGCCAAATTGACCGCTTTCGATGGGCGGGGAATAAGGCGCTCCCTTAGCCAAATAGTCAATCTTCCAATAAAGCACGTTGCCAAGCAACGCCGCTGCTTGGTCATCTAAATTATGCCCTGTCACAATTACGTCAAAGCTCTCGTTTCTGGCTATCTTGTTCATGTAATATCTCTTGGTTACTCCGCAGGCCGAGCAAGGTTTTCGCCTTTTCGTGTAAGCTTTTTCGGGTATAGACATTCCATGATTTTCTTTGATATCTACAATGTATAATTTACGACCCACGCGTTCCGCAAATGACCTTGCGAATTCTTCACTCTCGTCGGAGTAATCGTCCTCTTCTATGCCCAAATTGATGTACAAACCGGAGGCATTATAGCCAAGACGCACCAATATATCCCATAAAGCCAGGCTGTCCTTGCCGCCCGAGACCGCAACAAGAATGTTGCTTTTCTTAGAAAACATTTTGAACTCATCGACAGCCTTGGACACGCGCTTTAACATCCAGTTATCGAAATGTTCGGCACATAAGGCCATATTATGCTGGGGCAGTCCAATGATCGCCTTGCCAGCGCAAATTCTACATTTCATGAGCGTCTATCCTCCGCTAACGGTATCTATTATGCGAACATCGTCGCCGGGGCGAAGCATTTCGTCCTCCGTGACGATGGTGTCGTTTTTTATCACGACGACCTCGCTTTTTCTGAGAGAAAGCTTCTTTAGCAACTTATTTACAGACATGGATTCTTTAAACTCAAACTCCTTGTCTCGATAGCGAACCTTCACCTTTACGCACAACCTCCCGCAATTTCTTTGACTTCGCTTTCATAGTCACAACGCGAAAAAATACCATATCACATGATATGATACTTGACAAGCAACCAAAGTGACGCTTACAATGGAGATCGCCGAAGGGGCTGTAGCGCAGAGGGAGCGCGTTTCCTTCGCACGGAAAAGGTCGGGGGTTCGAATCCCCCCAGCTCCACCAAGAAGCAAATGTCGGGGCGTAGCGCAGCCTGGGTAGCGCACCTGCTTTGGGAGCAGGGGGTCGAAGGTTCAAATCCTTTCGCCCCGACCAAAATA